>CALWIE010000153.1 GCA_944380625.1 uncultured Clostridia bacterium | reverse complement strand
GCCAGGCCGGCTCCAACAACGTGGACCTGATCGAAGAGCCCATGGCGGCTGCCATCGGCGCGGGCCTGCCTGTGGGGGAGCCCACCGGCAGCATGGTGGTGGACATCGGCGGCGGCACCTCGGAGGTGGCCGTCATCTCCCTGGGGGATATTGTCACGGCGGTCTCCGTGCGCATGGCCGGGGACAAGTTTGACGAGGCCATTGTCACCTATGTGAAGAAGAAGTACAACCTCCTCATCGGCGAGCGCACCGCGGAGGAAATCAAAATGCGCATCGGCTCCGCCTTCCCCACCGAGGAGACCATCAACGCCTTTGTGGAGATCAAGGGCCGCAACCTGGTGGACGGCCTGCCCAAGAACGTGACCATCCACGCCGACGAGGTCCGGGACGCCCTGGCCGACAGCGTGATGATCGTGGTGGACGCCATCAAGGACACCCTGGAGAAGACACCTCCGGAGCTGGCGGCGGACATCATCGACCGGGGCATCATGCTCACCGGCGGCGGGGCCCTGCTGCGGGGCCTGGACAAGCTGGTGGCCCAGGAGACGGGCATCCCCGTCCACGTGGCGGAGCGGCCCCTGGACTGCGTGGCGGAGGGCACAGGCAAAAGCCTGGAGGTGGACCTGCCCAAGCCCCGTTACCGCAGCCGCAGGAAGTGAGCCTCCCCTCCAGGGGGAGCAGGCGCCGGCACGCCCGGCGGCGAGGCCAAACAGAGAGAACATGGGGACTGCTGCGGGAAGGCCTGCGGCAGTCCGCATTTGACTTTGAAGGAAAACCACAGGAGGGAGCTTTGCCTTGAAGGATTTTTTTAAGACCAGCTCGTTCAAGGTGCTGGCCATCGCGGTGGTGGTGCTCTTGGGGCTCATCATCTACACGGCCAGCGCGGGCGGGTCCTTTTTGGCCAGCATGCTGGGGTTTGTCACCTCCCCCATGCAGGGGGTGAGCACGTCCACCACAGGCGCGGTGACGGAGTTTGTGGACTTGGGCTCCCTTTCCCGGGAGGAGCTGCGGGACATGGTGGACAGCCTCTCCCAGGAGAACGCCAGGCTGCGGGACCAGCTGGTGGACTATGAGAGCCTGCAAAAGGAAAACGAGCAGCTGAAGGCCCAGCTGGAGATTACGGAAGAGGTGCCGGAGAACACCCTGCGGGCCGCCACGGTCATCGGGCGGGACCCCAACGACGTGTTCTACGGTTTTTCCCTGGACCAGGGGAGCCTGACGGGGGTGGAGGCCGGCGACCCGGTAATCACCGGGAGCGGCCTGGTGGGCATTGTGTCCCAGGCCTACGCCACCACCAGCAAGGTGACCTGCATCCTCTCGGAGGATGTGAGCGTGTCCGCCACCGTCCCGGCCCGGGGGGAGAGCGGCGTCATCTGCAGCGACATCACCACCGCCAGCGCGGGCCTGCTGCGCCTGCGGTACCTCTCGGGGGACACCCAGGTCCAGGCAGGGGACATCGTCACCACCTCCGGGGCGGGGGGCACCTACCCCAAGGACATCATCATCGGCCAGGTGCAGAGTGTGCAGAAGGCGGAAAACGACGTTTCCATGGAGGCGCTGGTCCAGCCCTATGAGGACCTGTCCGCGGTGGAGGACGTGTTCGTGGTCATCGACTTCCCCGGCGCCGGGGACGATACGGGCATCCCCGTGGAGGAGGACCCCACCGGCCAGGAGGACACAGAGTGATGCGCGATTTCAACAGGATCATCCGCTATTTGGCCTACACCCTGGAGATCCTGGTGCTGTTCATGCTCCAGGAGACGCCGGGGCTGTTCCCCTCCATAGCAGGGGCCCGGCCGGTGCTGCTTTTCCCGGCGGTGGTGGCCATCGCCATGTTCGAGCGGGAGGTGCCCGCCCTGGCCTTTGGGGTGCTGGGGGGCCTTTTCTGCGACTTTGGGCTGTCGGGTATGCTGGGCTTCCACGCCCTGGTGCTGGGGGTGCTGTGCTTTTCCATCAGCCTGCTGGTGCAGGCGTGCCTCCAGGTGAATTTGGTCACGGCAGTGCTCAACGGGGTGTGGAGCATCGGGCTTACCGTGTGCGCCCAGTGGTTTTTCCTCTACTTTTTCACCTACTCCCAACCCTCTTACGCCTTTGCCCACCACTACGCCCCCAAGTTTTTTTACACCCTGCTCTTTATGCCCCTGCTCTACCTGCTCAACCGGGGGCTCTCCCAGGCGCTGGGGGCCCAGGAGGAGGGCCAGTTCCCCTACAGCCGCAAATGAGAAAACCGGCGGGACCCGTTGCGGGCCCCTCCGCTTTTTTACGAAAGGAGTGTTTCCCCCTTGAAGATGCCGAAAATTGGCAAGGCCGGCCGCACGGCCGCCTGCATCCTGCTGGTGGTGGCGGTGTTCGCGGCCTACGAGCTGCGGCTGGTCCAGTGGCAGCTGGTGGAAGGGGAGAAGTACGAGCAGCTCTCCCTCTCCAACCGGACGGACACCATTGAGATCGAGGCGGCCCGGGGGGAGATCCTGGACCGGAACGGGCAGGTGCTGGCGGGCAACCGCACCGTTTACAACATTGTCTACGACGCCTTGGACATGGACTACAGCGCCCGCAACGCCACCATCCTCCAGGTGCTGGACCTGCTCAACGAGCGGGGGGAGCAGTGGCGCGACCCGCTGCCCATCACCCTGGGGGAGGACGGCTCTTACCAGTATATGGAGGACCGGGAGGGGGATTTGGAAAAGCTCCGGGAGGACCTGGACCTGGCGGACTACGCCACCGCTGAGGACTGCATGGCGGAGCTGACCGGCCGCTACGACTGCGAGGGCTACTCCCGGGAGGACGCCCGCAACGTGGTCTCCGTGCGCTATTCCATGACCCAGGACGGCTACTCCCGCACCAACCCCTATGTGATCGCCGAGGACGTCTCCGCCGAGACGGTGGGGGTGGTGGCCGAGCGGTCCCAGGAGTGGCCCGGCATCGAGGCCCGGGTGGGCGTCGCCCGGTACTATGAGGACGGGGACCTGGCCCCCCACGTGTTGGGCTACACCGCCACCCTCACCGAGGAACAGTACAACGACGCCGCCGAGGAGGGGAACCTCTACGACTCCAAGGAGAACATCTCCGGCTACAAGCTCAACGACACCGCCGGCCGGGCCGGGGTGGAGGCCGCCTTTGAGTCGGAGCTCCGGGGCCACCGGGGAGAGGAGACCATCTACACCGACCCCACCGGCGAAGCCGCCACCACGGCGGTGACCACAGAACCCGAAGAAGGGCACACGGTCCAGCTCACCCTGGACGCGGACCTGCAGCGGGCGGCGAACCTCTCTTTGGAAAAGAACATCCGGGCCAACGTGGAGGCCAAGGACTGCACCTCCGGCGCGGTGGTGGTGCTGGACGTGGACACCTTTGGGGTGCTGGCCTGCTCCTCCTATCCCACCTATGACGTGAACGAGCTGGTGGAGAGCATCACCGGGGACGGGAAGTATTACAACAGCCTTTTGAAGGACGAGGGCGAACCCATGGTGAACCTGGCCCTAAACGGCGTGTTCGTCCCCGGCTCGGTGTTCAAGCCCGTGGTGGCCTTGGCCGCCCTGCAGGAGGGGGTCATCGGCGCGGGCACCACCTACTATTGCAGCGGCAAGTGGGAGTACTTCGACCTGACCCAGGGCTGCCTTTGCGGGGGCGGCAACCACGACCTGTACGGGGCCCTGGCCAAGTCCTGCAACACCTATTTCAGCAACGTGGGCCTGAACCTGACCATCGCCAAGCTGGGGCCCTACGCCGAGTACTTCGGCCTGGGCACCACCACCGGTATCGAGCTGGGGGAGGCCTCGGGTACCATGTCCAACCCCCAGGAGTACCGGCAGAACCACGGCGTGGACTGGAGCGACGGCGCCTCTGCCCAGACGGCCATCGGCCAGGCGGACAACATGTTCACCCCCATCCAGCTGGCGGCCATGTGCGCCACCATCGCCAATGGGGGCGTGCGCCTGCAAACCCACCTTTTGGACAAGGTCTTGGACTACACCGGCGAGACGGTGCTGGAGGAGTACGAGCCCGTGGAGCTGTACGACGCGGGCCTCTCCGGCGACGTGCTGGGTGTGGTGCGGGCCGGGATGCAGCAGGTGGCCACCCAGGGCACAGCCGCCAACGTGTTCGGGGACTACCCTGTGTCCATCGCCTGCAAGACCGGCACCGCGGAGACCTCCGACGACCCGAACGGCACCCAGGAGAACCTGAGCTTTATCTGTTACGCTCCCGCCGAGGATCCGGAGATCGCCATCGCGGTGATGGTGGAGTACGGCAATTCCGGCAACTACGCAAAAAATGTGGCCAAGGACATTCTGGACCAGTACTTCGGCTTCTACACCTGGGACGAGGAGGGCAACCGGTACGACCAGGCGGGGAACCTGGTGGACGACGCCGGGAAGGTCCTGAAGACCGCCGGGGAAGTGGCCCAGGAGCAGGCCTCCCAGGAGACGGGGGAGGAGGAGACCGGGGAGGAGGAGTCCAGTTCCCAGGAGGAGAGCTCCTCCCGGGAGGACGACATCCCCGATGGCATCTACACCGGGGAGGAGGGCTCCTCCCAGCCCGGCGCAGGGGAGGGCTCTTCCCAGGCCGGGGAGGAGAAACCCTCTTCCAGCAGCGAGCCGGAGGGGCCCTATTACTCCGGCGGGTAAGGGGTTTTTCCAGTCTTCGGGGAGAGGCCTAAAACTGTATAAAGAGTACACAAAACAATTAAATTAATAATTGATTTTGACAATTTGCCCCGAGTGTGCTAAGATGATAACCGAGGTAGAAGTGTTTATGGGTATTGCAACAGTAATCACGTCCGGAAAAGGCGGCGTAGGCAAGTCCACCTTGGCGGTGGGCTTGGGCCGGGCCCTGGCCCAAAGGGGCCGACGGGTCCTCCTGGTGGACTGCGACGCGGGCCTGCGCAGCCTGGAC
>CALWIE010000152.1 GCA_944380625.1 uncultured Clostridia bacterium | reverse complement strand
GACTACCAGGCCAGCGCCTTGCTGATGGCCATTTTCTTCCGGGGGATGACCCGCCGGGAGACCGGGGATCTGACCCTGGAGATGGCCCGCTCTGGTGACATGGTGGACCTCTCCCCTCTGCCCGGGGTGAAGGTGGATAAGCACTCCACCGGGGGCGTGGGGGACAAGACCTCCCTGGTCATCGGGCCCATCGCTGCGGCCTGCGGGGTGACCATCGCCAAGATGAGCGGCCGGGGCCTGGGCCACACCGGCGGCACCGTGGACAAGCTGGAGAGCATCCCCGGCCTGGGCACGGACATCCCCCGGGAGGAGTTTTTCCAGATTGTAAAGGACACGGGGCTTGCCATCATCGGCCAGTCGGGGAACCTGTGACCGGCAAAAAAAAAGCTCTACGCCCTGCGGGACGTGACCGCCACCGTGGAGAGCCTGCCCCTGATCGCCTCCAGCATCATGTCCAAGAAGATCGCCGCCGGGGCGGACGCCATTTTGCTGGACGTGAAGGTGGGCTCCGGCGCCTTTATGAAGACCCTGGAGGACTCCCGGGCCCTGGCCCGGGAGATGGTGCGCATCGGAAGCCAGGTGGGGCGGCGCACGGTGGCCCTGATTACCGACATGGACATGCCCCTGGGCCGGAAGATCGGCAACGCCCTGGAGGTGCAGGAGGCGGCGGAGGCCCTCTCGGGAAAAGGGGACCGGCGCCTGGTGGAGCTCTGCCTGGAACTTGCCGCCAACATGGTCTACCTGGGGGAACAGGCCCCGGACATGGAGGCGGCCCGGGCCCGGGCGGCAGAGGCCGTGTCCTCGGGCCGGGCCCTGGAAAAGCTTGCCCAGATGGTCCGGGCCCAGGGGGGCGACCCCAGCTATATCACAAACCCGGAGAAATTCGCCACTTCCCCGGCCTGGGTGGAGGTCCCCGCCCCCCAGACGGGGTACATCACCCGCCTGGACGCAGAGGGCTGCGGCCTGGCCGCCGTGGAACTGGGCGCCGGCCGGGAGACCAAGGACAGCACCATCGACTTTGGGGCGGGCATTGTCCTTTTGAAAAACAAGGGGGACCGGGTGGAGCGGGGAGAGCCCATCGCCCGGCTCTACGCCCAGGAGGAATCCCGGTGCCGCCAGGGGGCCCGGCGCTTTTTAGAGGCCCTGGAGACCGGTCCCCAGCCCCCCACCTTGGGCCCCCTGGTCCTAGAGCGGGTGGAGGCCTGCTAAAACACACAGATCCGGCCCAGCCGGAGAGAGGAGCTTGCATCATGAAAAATCCCATTGTCACCATTCAGACGAACCAAGGCGCCATCCGGGTGGAGCTGTACCCCGACGTGGCCCCCAACACTGTAAACAACTTCATCTCCCTGGTGGAGAAGGGCTTTTACAACGGCACCATCTTCCACCGGGTGATCCCCGGGTTTATGATCCAGGGCGGGGACCCCCAGGGCACCGGCATGGGCGGCCCGGGTTACACCATCCCCGGGGAGTTTTCCGCAAACGGCTTTGAGAACAACCTGAAGCACACCGCCGGGGTGATCTCCATGGCCCGGGCCCAGCACCCGGACAGCGCCGGCAGCCAGTTCTTCATCATGGTGGAGGACGCCCCCCACTTGGACGGCCAGTACGCCGCCTTCGGCAAGGTGATCGAGGGCCTGGAGGTGGCCCAGGCCATTGTCTCCGTCCCCCGGGACTGGCACGACCGCCCCCGGGAGGACCAGGTGATGGAGTCTGTCGCCGTGGAGACCTTTGGGGAGTCCTACCCCCAGCCCCAGAAGGCCTGAGCCGTGGCCCCCTTAAAGCTGGTCTCCTGGAACGTCAACGGTCTGCGGGCCTGCATGGGCAAGGGCTTTTCCCAGTTTTTGGAGGAGGAGGCCCCGGACGTGATCTGCCTGCAGGAGACCAAAATGCAGAAAGAGCAGGCGGACTTTGACTTTCCCGGCTATTTTGAGTATTGGAACTCCGCCACCGCCCGCAAGGGCTACTCCGGCACCGCCCTCTTCTCCCGGAAGGAGCCCCGGTCCGTGGCATACGGGCTGGGGATGGAGGAATTTGACGGGGAGGGCCGGGTCATCACCGCAGCCTACGAGGATTTTACCCTGGTGACGGTGTACACCCCTAACGCCCAGCGGGATCTGGCGCGCATCCAGTACCGCATGGCCTTTGAGGACGCCTTCCGGGCCCACCTGCAAAAGCTGCGGGAGCAGGGGCATGTGGTGGTCTGTGGGGACATGAACGTGGCCCACCGGCCCATCGATTTGAAAAATCCCAAGGCGAACACCGGCAACGCGGGCTTCTCCTTTGAGGAGCGGGGCAAGTTTATGGAGCTTTTGGCCACCGGCATGGCGGACACCTTCCGGCACTTCTACCCGGAAAAGGCGGAGGCCTACTCCTGGTGGAGCTACCGCTTCAACTCCCGGCAGAACAACACCGGGTGGCGCATCGACTACTTCCTCTGCGACGAGGGGCTGCTGCCCCAGGTGGAGGACAGCCGTATCCTCCAGCAGGTGCAGGGCAGCGACCACTGCCCGGTGGAACTTCTCTTGAAAGAAGGCGTGTCCCTATGACGGAGCTGGAGCAGTGGGTAAAAGAGAGCCAAAGGGCCGTGTTCCTGGGCGGGGCGGGGGTGTCCACCGCCAGCGGCATCCCGGATTTCCGCAGCGCTCACGGCCTCTACCGCCAGGAAAAGGCGGGCCTCTCCTATGAGGAGATGCTCTCCCATGGGTACTTTGCCCGGCACACCGAGGAATTTTTCCGGTTCTACCGGGAGGTGATGCTCTACCCCCAGGCAAAGCCCAACGCCGCCCACTACGCCCTGGCAAGGCTGGAGCGGGCCGGCAAGCTGCGGGCGGTCATCACCCAGAACATTGACGGCCTCCACCAGCTGGCGGGGAGCAAAAACGTGCTGGAGCTCCACGGCAGCGAGCTGCGCAACCGGTGCCAGCGCTGCGGCCGGGAGTACCCCGGCATGGAGGTGGTCCTCCAAAGCGAGGGCGTGCCCCGGTGCCCCTGCGGCGGCGTTGTCAAGCCGGAGGTGGTCCTCTACGGGGAGAGCCTGGACCAGGCCCTCTTGGGACGGGCCATCCGGTATGTCCAGGAGGCGGACCTGCTGCTGGTGGCGGGCACCTCCCTGGTGGTGTACCCGGTGGCCGGCCTGGTGGAATACCTGGGGCCTGGGGGGAAGCTTGCCATCCTCAACCGGGACCCCACCCCCTACGACGGCCGGGCGGACCTGGTTTTGCGGGGGGACCTGGCCCAGGAGCTGGAGAGCCTGGCGGCGGCCTTTTCATAAAGCGGATAGAAAAATCCCCCGGGAGGCCCGGGGGATTTCTGTTTTTACTTCTCTTTTTTCTCTTTGTCCTTTTTCTCCTTGTCGTCGGGGTCCTCCTCTTCCTCTTTGGGAAGGAGCTTTACCACCGCGCTCTCGATGCGGTGGTCCTCGATCTTCTCCACATGGATAAAGACGTTTTCCACCTGCATGTCCAGCTGTTCCCCGTCCTTGGGGATGGCGTTCAGGCGGGTGACGATCAGGCCGCCCAGGGTGTCGTAGTCGTCGCTCTCCGGCAGGGGGAGCTCCAGGTCGTCCACCAGGGTGCTGATGGGGGTGGAGCCGGCAATGCGCCACTGGTTCTCGCTCAGGGGCACGATCTCCGGCTGCTCGGGCTGGTCGAACTCGTCGTAGATATTGCCCACGATCTCCTCCAGCAGGTCCTCCATGGTGATGATGCCCTCGGTGCCGCCGTACTCGTCCACCACCACGGCGATGTGGACTTTTTCTTTCTGCATCTCTTTAAACAGGTTGTCAGCCTTGATGGTCTCGGGCACGAAATAGGCGGAGCGCAGCAGGTCCTTTAAGGGGGTGTTCTTCCCGGAGCTGCGGTCCACCAGGAAGTCCCGGGCGTTCAAAATGCCCAGGATGGTGTCCACGTTTTCCTCGTACACAGGGAAACGGCTGCGGCCGCTCTCCTGGATGGCGTCCATCACTTCCTCGTCGGTGGACTCAATGTCCAGGGCGTCCATGTCGTTTCGGGGGGTCATGGATTCCCGCACGGAGATGTCCCCAAAGTCGAACACGTTCTGAATCCACTCCTGCTCGTCCTCGTCGATGGCGCCCTTCTCGCCGCCCAGGTCCACCATCATGCGGATCTCGTCCTCGGTGACGTTCTCCTCCTCGGCCTCCACCTTCATGTGCAGCAGGCGCAGCACGGCGTTGACGGACACGGACAGGAACCAGATCACCGGGTGGAGCACAAAGGCCATGCCCCGGATGACGCCGCTGGCCATTTTGGCCCACTCATAGGGCTTTTGCAGGGCGATGCGCTTGGGCACCAGCTCGCCGAAGATCAGGGTGAAGTAAGAGAGGATGATGGTGACGATGACGATGGCCACGCTGTTGAGGGCGTGGAGGGAGAGCACCTTAAAGCCCAGGCCGTTGTACATCCAGTCGGCCAGGTCGCCGGCGAAGTTCTCGCCGGCAAAGGCGGCGCCCAGGTAACCGGCCAGGGTGATGGCCACCTGGATGGTGGACAGAAAGGCCGAGGGGGCCTCTACCATTTTCAAAAGCTTGGGGGCGGTCTTGTCGCCGTCCTCCTCCATTTTCCGCAGCTTGGTGGCGGAAAGGGAGACCACGGCCATCTCTGTGCCGGCAAAGAAGGCGTTGATGAGAATGAATATAACTTGCAGTAAAATTTCCAAAATTGTACACTCCTTAATCAATCAAAAACAAAGTGGTGCTGCGGCCGGGGAAGCCCCTAGTTCCGCGGATAAAACCTGCCAGGAAAGCGCAAAAAAGCATAGCCTGCCGGGATGCTCCACGGCAAGTTATGCTTTGAAAAGTCCTTATGTACCTGGTTACAAGTATCGCTGGCAGGGTGACTGTCGCCGTCGTCCATGTCAGAAAAAACCTCTCTTTAAAAATAATGTCTGCCTTCTATTATAGGGAGGCGTTCACAGTTTGTCAATAAATATTTTTTAACCCCTGCCGTCGGAGCGGAAAAACCGTAAGGATTCCGTAAGGGGGCGGCCCTTGCCACCGCCCCTGGGAGGGGGTATACTGGACAGAGGACCTGCCGAAAGGGGAGACGCCTTGTGAAACGGGGGAGAAAACGGGATGCTGTGCGGTTTGGGGCGGCCTTTGGGCTGGTGCTGCTGGCGGTGCTGGCACTTGCGCTGGCTGCGGCCCTTTCCCTCTGGAGCTGGGGTTTCTCCCGGGGCCTGCCGGAGGTTTTGGGGGTGGACGCCTCCCGGGCCCGGGAGGTGTCCCGCTGGGACCTCCACGGGGGCTTCCACGGGGACGGCACGGCCTACTGGGAGATTGCCTTCTCCCCGGAGGAGGCCGCCCTGCTGGAAGCGTCCCTCCCGGTGAAGGAGGGTTGGCAGCCCCTGCCGGTGGACGGCGACGCCCAAATCCTCCTCTACGGTACAGAACAGCGGGAGGGGGACGCAGTGTACGCCGCTGGGCCCTACCTCACCGGGCAGGACGGAGAGGCCCTGCTGCCCCCGGTGGAGGAGGGCTATTGGTTCTTCTATAACAAGCAGACAAAAGGCTACGACGCCGCCGGGGCCTTGGGCCAGCCCTCCCAGAACTTCATCGCCGCCGTGTACGACAGCCGGACCCACACCCTCTACTGCGGGGAGCTGGACACCTAAAAAACCGGAAACGGCATTGTGTTCCAGGCTCGGGAGTGGTACAATGAGGGTACAGGGGGAATGTTTCCACCCTGAGGAAGGAAGTTGTGGAAAAGGCTTTGTGAAAAAGGAGGCATAGCAGATGAGAAAAGAGAACCGAAACCGAGTTTTGGCGCTTCTGCTGGCGCTGGCGTGCGTCTACGGACTTGCCGCCTGCCAAGGGGAGCAATGTGACGATTCGTCCGAAGAACAGTACGATGCCAAGCCTGTGATCTACCTCTACCCGGAGGAGGAGACCCAGGTCACCGTGAAGCTGGACTATGCCGGGGAGCTGACCTGCACGTATCCTGCCTACAACAATGGCTGGACAGTCACCGCCAGCCCGGAGGGCGCTTTGACAGACGCTGAAGGCCAAACCTACAACTACCTCTACTGGGAAGGCCGGGACCAGGTGGAGTACGACTTCTCCCAGGGCTTCTGCGTGGCCGGGGAGGACACCGCCTCTTTCCTGGAGGACGCTCTCAGCCAGTTGGGCCTCACCCGGAAGGAGGCCAACGAGTTCATCGTCTACTGGCTGCCCCAGATGGAAGAAAGCACTTACAACCTGATCGCCTTCCAGCGTGAGGCCTACACGGAAGCGGCGAAGCTGTCCATAGCGCCGGCCCCCGACACCCTGCTGCGAGTGTTCATGGCCTGGAAGCCTGTGGAGGAACCGGTGAAGCTCCCGGCCCAGGAGCTGACCGCCCCGGCGCGGGAAGGGTTCACCGCCGTGGAATGGGGCGGCTGCCAGGTGAAGTAACGCAGCAAGAGAAAACGAAACTCCTCTGTATGAAACCTCATACGGAGGAGTTTTTCTATCCCAAAAAGCGTTTCAGCCGCTCCAAGGGCGGGAGGGTCAGCTTCAGCACCAGGCCGGTCAAAAGGCCCGTCAGCACCCCGAACACCAGCAGGAAAGGGACGTAGAACAGCACGCTGGTGCTGGTGAGAAAGTAGGCCGCGCACAGCTGGGCCCCGTTGTGGGAAAGGGCCCCGCAGACCCCCACCACCCCCAGGGAGGCCTTGGTTTTTTTCAGCAGCAGCCACATGACAAAGGTGCTCAAAAGCCCCCCGGAAAGGCTCATGATCCCCGCCACGCCTCCCCGGGTCATCAGGGCGAACAGCCCTTTGAACACCGCCAAAAACAGGGCGCTGGGCAGCCCCAGGCTGCCGGCGGCGTACATGGTGGCGATGTTGGAGAGCCCCAGCTTGGCCCCGGGGGGCAGCAGGGGCAGGGGGGGCAGCAGCCCCTCCAGAAAGGCCAGGGCAAGGGCCAGGGCCGCCAAAAGCCCGGTAAAAGCCACCCGGGCGGATACTCGTCGCATGGTTTCTCCTCTCTGCCCCTAAGGGGCGGTTCAGCCGGTGACGGCGTCGGAGCCTCTGCCGCCCCCCTCCAGCCGGAGCACGACCCGGGCCGGCAGGCAGACGGCGGACTCCCCGGCCCGGGTGAGCCTGCCGGTCTTCACGCAGGTCTGGTCGGGGCAGGTGGAGGAGACCACCGCCGCCCCCTGGGGGGAGAGCTCCACTGTGAGCTGGATGCCCCCCGCTCCCTGGACGGTGTGGGTCTGGGTCCCCGAGAGCAGGGAGAGCTCTTGGGTGAGAAGGGTCCGGCCCTCCCGTTCCAGGACGGCCACCGTCCCCCGGGGGGAGAGGGAAAGCCCCAGGGCCAGGGCCCCGCACAAAAGCAGCAGGGCCCCGCACAAAAGCAGCCCCCGGGGCGTCAAAAATTTCCGGTCCTCCATAGGGTCAAACCACCCCTGCCAGGGTGTAGCCCTCCGCCGTCAGGTGGAAGGAGGACTCCAGGTTCTCTGTGACGTAGACCTGGTTTTCCCCGGTGATGAACACCGCCCCGGCCTCAAACTCCTCCAAAAGGGGCAGGCTCTCCTCCAGGCCCAGCACGAAGCAGGCGGTGGACAAGGCGTCGCTCAAGGCCCCGGTGGAGCTCCACACCGTGACGGACAGCAGGCCGCTCTCGGCAGGGTAGCCTGTCTCCGGGTCCAGGATGTGGTGGTAGGTGACGCCGTCCTGGGTGAACTGCTTTTCGTAGCTGCCCGAGGTGGACAGGAACCCGGAGGGGAGGGAGATCTCCCCCAGGCTCCCCTGGGTGGCCGGGTCCCGGAGGGCGACATGCCAGGGCTGGCCGCCGGGTTTCTCCCCCCAGACGCCCACGCTGCCCCCTACGGAGACCACCGCCCCCGCCGCGCCGGACCTTGCATAGGCGTTTACGGCGGCGTCGCAGGCCGCGCCCTTGCCCACGGCCCCCAGGTCCAGGGCGGTGGAGGAGGTCTTCAGGGCCGCGGTACAGCCCTCCCCCAAAAGGACGTTTTCGTACTGTACGTCCGGCAGGAGGGTGGCGATGGCCTCCGCCTGGGGCAGGCGGGGGTTCTCGTCAAAGTCCCACAGCCAGCTGAGGGGGGCGATGGTGACGTCAAAGGCGCCGCCGCTGGCCCTGCACACCTGAAGGGAGGTCTCCAGGACCTCGTAGGTCCGGGGGTCGAGGGAGAGGAACTCCCCGCCCGCCCCCTGGTTGAGGCGCTCCACATCGCTGCCCTCAATCCGCCAGGAGATCAGGTTCTCCAGCTCCTGGACGGCCTGGGAGGCGGCCTGGGCGGCCTCCTCCCCCTCTTTGCCGTAGACGGTCTGCTGCACGTAGGAGCCCATGGAGAAGGTGGTGAGGGTGTAGCCCTCCCCTCCGGCGGCGAAGGTGAGCCACAGGGCGGCCCCCAGCAGCAGGACCCCCGCCCCTCCCAGCAGGAGGGTCAGGCGGCGGGCGGTTTTGTCGGACGGATTTTGGAACCAGTGTTTCATAGCGCGCTCTCCGTAAAGGGCCGCCGGGTCCCCGGCGGTTTTGCTCTATTGTAGCACGGATCCTCCCCGTTTGCAAAGGCGTAAAGGGAGCCGCCCCGGCAGGCGGGGCGGCTCTGAAAGGAGATAATGAAAAGAAGAGGTGGTGAAACCCTTACTTGGTGTCCAGCATCTGGGCGGCGCCGGCGATCAGGTCCACCGCCTGGTCCACAGAGAACCGGGAGGTGTCCACGGTCAGGTCGTAGTTGAGCAGGTCGTCCCAGCGGTTGTTGGAGTAGAAATTGTAGTAGTTGGCCCGCTGTTTGTCCTTTTTGGTGACAAAGTCCGGGGCCTTTTTCTCCTCGCAGTGGCCCAGGGCCACAATGCGCTTGATGCGGGCGGCTTTGTCCGCGTGGACAAACACGTTCAGGCAGTTTTCGTGCTCCCGCAGGATGTAGTCGGCGCAGCGCCCGATGATGACGCAGGGCCCCTGGGCGGCAGCCTTTTTGATGATGTCCGACTGGATGATGAACAGCTTGTGGTTGATGGGCATCTCGTGGATGCCGGGCACCCGGGCCCCAAAGGCATAGCTGCCCATGACCATGGAGTACAAAAGGCTGCTGGTGGCCTTTTCATCGGCGTCGGCGAACACCTCCTCCGAAAGTCCGCTCTTCTTGGCGGCCATGGCGATCAGGGCCTTGTCGTAAAAGGGGATGTTCAGGCGCTTGGCCAGCTTTTCCCCCACTTCGTGGCCTCCGCTTCCGTATTGGCGGGCAATGGTGATGACAGGCAGCATAGAGATTCCTCCTTATCTATATGATCTAGTTTCAAGGAAAGCATTGGGAGAATTTATAGTCTATTTCTCTAAATTCATAATACATTCTTTTTTGGGAAAAGTCAACAGGGAAAGCAAACAAATTTCCGCCTCCCTGTCCCCGGGAAGCCCCCGGGGCCCTTGCAAAGAAAAGAGGGGTGGGATATACTGAGAGGAAAGGGCCGGAAAAGGGGTTTCCCGCCTTTTTTCACCCCAGCTTCACAAAGGGATGGTATCCTAACGTTTGCAGAAGAGAGCAGGGCGGGGCCCTGGGAAAGGAAGTGGGCTGCATGTATCGGATCCTGGTGGTGGACGACGAGGAAAAGATCCGGACGCTGATCCGGAAGTACGCAGAGTTTGAGGGCAACAAGGTGGAGGAGGCCCAAAACGGCATGGAGGCTGTGGAGCGCTGCCGCAGGGACCCCCGGGCCTTCGACATCATCATCATGGACGTGATGATGCCCGAATTGGACGGCTTTTCCGCCGTGGCGGAGATCCGCAAGACCTGCGACACCCCGGTGCTGATGCTCTCCGCCCGGGGGGAGGAGTACGACCGCATCCACGGGTTCGAGCTGGGGGTGGACGACTACGGGGTAAAACCCTTTTCCCCCAAGGAGTTGATGATGCGGGTCTCCGCCATCATGAACCGGGTGCGGCCCCAGGGGGAGGGGGCCCCCCGCAACGTCCTCACCTTCCAGGGGCTCTCCATCGACCTGGACGCCCGCATCGTCACGGTGGATGGGAAGCGGGCGGAGCTCTCCCCCAAGGAGTACGACCTGCTGGTGTACATGGCCCGCAACAAAAACATCGCCCTGACCCGGGAAATGCTCATCACCAACGTGTGGGGGTACGATTTCTACGGGGACGACCGCACCCTGGACACCCACATCAAGCTGCTGCGCAAGAGCCTGGGGCCCTACAGCGGGTTCATCGTCACCCTGCGGGGGGTGGGCTACCGGTTTGAGGTGAAGTGAGTGAAACAGAGAAAACGGTGCCCCTTGGGCCTTTGGGCGCAGATCTCCATGGGGTTTGGCATTTTCATCCTGGTGGTGTGGGGCCTGCTGTGGCTGTTCCAGATCGTCCTGCTGGAACCCTTTTACCGGGGGGTGAAAACCAACCAGGTGAAGGCCGCCGCCGAGGCGGTGGAGCGCCGCCTGGACGACGAGGACCTGGACGAGGCGGTCAAGCAGCTGTGCTACAACACGGGCATCAATATCCTGGTCACGGACGAGTGGGGCCGCACCTATTCCGGCTGGCGGGCCAGCCAGAAGGAGAGCGTCTTGAGCGGCCTCACCCGCATGGGGCTGGCGGACCTGTTCGACGAGGGAAACATGGAGGGGGGCAACCGCCTGGCGGTGTACCGTTCCCCCTTTGTGAACCAGGACGGCTCCCAAAACCAGGTGATCCTCTACGTGGCCATTAGCCGCACCCCCTCGGGGCTCAACCGGATGGTGCTCTTGGAGAGCGAGATCACCCCGGTGGACTCCATCCGGGAGACCCTTTTGGTCCAGGTGGGGGTGCTCACCGTGGTGATGGCCGCCCTGGGCACGGTCCTGGCCCTGCTCATCGCCCGGAAGATCTCCCGGCCCATCACCGCCATCAACGAGGGGGCCAAGGTGCTGGCCCGGGGGGACTATGACATCCGTTTTGAGGAGCACGGCTCCCGGGAGGTCCGGGAGCTGGCCCAAACCCTCAATTACGCCGCCGGGGAGCTCTCCAAGGTGGAGGGGCTGCGCCGGGACCTTTTGGCAAACGTCTCCCACGACCTGCGCACCCCCCTGACCATGATCAAGGGCTACGGCGAGGTGATGCGGGACCTGCCCGGGGAGAACACCCCGGAAAACGTGCAGATCATCATCGACGAGGCGGAGCGGCTGACAAGCCTGGTCAACGACCTGCTGGACCTGTCCAAGCTGGAGGCAGGGGTCCTGCCCCTGGAGAAGACCCGTTTCAACCTCACGGAAAGCATACGGGACATCCTGCGCCGGTATGACAAGCTGGCAGACTACCGGTTCCCCTTCTATTACCGGGAGGAGGTTTGGGTGGACGCCGACGAGCTGAAGATCTCCCAAGTGGTGTACAACCTGGTGAACAACGCCATCACCTACTCCGGCCCGGACAAGACCGTCACCCTCCGCCAGGAGGTGGCGGGGGGCAAGGTGCGGGTGTCCGTTACCGACACCGGCGAGGGCATCCCTCCGGACAAGCTCAAGGACATCTGGGAGCGCTATTACAAGGTGGACAAAGAGCACAAACGGGCCCAAATGGGCAGCGGTTTGGGGCTGTCCATTGTGCGGAACATCCTAGAAATGCACGGCGGCCAGTACGGCGTCATGAGCCAGCTGGGGAAGGGCAGCACCTTCTGGTTCGAGCTGGCGGGCAGCCCCGCTGGACAATCCGCGCCGCGGGCGGCGGGTGGCCCCGCTGGACAACCCACGCCGCGGGCGGCGGGTGACCCCGCTGGACAATAGGCGCCCTGACAGTGTCCGGGAGGCAGCCTCCCTTGCGCGGAAAGGGAGGTTTTTTTCCCATGCCCGGGGATTTTTGGCATATACCACTTTACTTTTCCGCGAAAAGGGGTAAAATAGAAAGGACGACACTTCGTGAAGGAGAATGGTATAGTATGAGCGAAAACTGCACCCACGACTGTTCCAGCTGTGGGGTGGACTGCCCCTCCCGGCAGCAGCCCCAGAGCTTTTTGGAGAAGACAAACGACATGAGCCACGTGAAGAAGGTCATCGGCGTGGTCAGCGGCAAGGGCGGCGTGGGGAAATCCCTGGTCACGTCCCTGCTTGCCACCACCCTGCGCCGCCGGGGCAGCGAGGTGGCGGTCCTGGACGCGGACATCACCGGCCCCTCCATTCCCAAGTGCTTCGGCATGAAGCAGCGGGCCCTGTCCGATGAAAACGGCATCTATCCCGTAGAGACCAAGACCGGCGTCAAGGTGATGAGCATCAACCTGCTGCTGGAGGAGGAGACCTCTCCCGTGGTGTGGCGGGGGCCCGTCATCGCCGGGGCCATCAAGCAGTTCTGGACCGACGTGATCTGGGGCAACGTGGACTACATGTTTGTGGACATGCCTCCCGGCACCGGCGACGCCCCCCTGACGGTGTTCCAGTCCCTGCCAGTGGACGGCATTTTGATCGTCACCTCCCCCCAGGAGCTGGTGAGCATGATCGTCTCCAAGGCCGTGGAGATGGCCAAGATGATGGACGTCCCCGTGCTGGGCCTGGTGGAGAACATGAGCTACGTTCAGTGCCCCGACTGCGGCAAGCAGTTCTCCGTCTTCGGGGAGAGCCACATCGAAGAGGTGGCCGCCAAGTACGCCCTGCCCGTGCTGGGCAAGCTGCCCATGGACCCCAAGCTCTCCTGGGCCTGCGACAAGGGGGCCATCGAGCTGTTCGAGGGGGATTGGCTGGAAAAGGCCGCCGACCTTATCGAGGAGCTGCCGGAAAAAGAAAAATAAAGGGCCCTCCCCTTTTTTTGCAAGCTGCCTCTTGACATCCTGCAAAAAATAGTGTAGGGTATTAGAGAACCACATACGAGAAAAGGCTGCGACGAAGAACGGCCCGGCTGTACTTCCCACAGAGAGCCAGCGGTTGGTGGAAGCTGGCGGAAGGCGCCCTGCGCCCATCCCTTCTGAGCCGGAGGCCCCAAATCCCCCCTGGGGGGAGAGTAGGCGCTTCCCGCGTAGGCTGCGTTAGTGCCTAGGGCTTGCTGGAGCCCGACGAGGCGGCGCGAAAGCGCAAGTTGAGTGGTACCGCGGATCATCAAGGTCCGTCTCAAGGGGTTTCCTTTGAGACGGGCCTTTTCATTTTCTCGGAGTCCAGCGCCGGAGAACCCCCAGTGGGAAAGGAGCAGAAAACCATGGAAAAAACAGACCTGAAAACACAGCTTGGCGAGGTGGCGGAGCGCATCCGCACCATGCGGGAGATCACCGGCCTCTCCCAGGAGGAGATGGCCCGGTTCACCGGCGTGCCCAAGGAGGAGTACGAGCAGTGCGAGGCCGGGGAGAAGGACTTCAGCTTCACCTTTATCTACAAGTGCGCCCAGCGCTTCGGCATCGACCCCACCGATCTGATCAAGGGCGTTTCTCCCACCCTGTCCACCTACACCGTCAACCGGAAGGGGGACGGCCTGCCCATCACCCGGCGGCAGGGCTTCAAGTACCTGAACATGGCGCCTCTGTTTAAAAACAAGACCGCCGAGCCCTTCTTTGTCACCATGCCCTACGAGGAGGCCCAGCAGAACGTGGCCATCAAGCTCTCCACCCACGCCGGCCAGGAGCTGGACATCATCCTTAAGGGCACCATGAAGGTCCAGGTGGGGGGCCACGTGGAGGTGCTCCACGAGGGGGACTCCATCTACTACAACTCCGCCACCCCCCACGGCATGATCGCCATCGGCGGGGAGGAGCGCCAGTTCTACGCCATTGTGCTAAAGGGCAGCGAGGAGTTCGCCCCCCAAGAGGACCGGTTCGACCGGCTCGTCCAGCAGCGCCTGGTCCGCCAGGAGCGGGAGACGGTCTCCTCCCCCTTTGTAAAGACCGAGCTGGACGAAAACGGCATCTTAAAGTCCATCCGCTTTGAAAACGAGGAGAAGTTTAACTTCGCCTTCGACATTGTGGACAAGCTGGCGGAAAAATCCCCGGACAAGCTGGCCATGCTCCATGTCTCCCGGGACAAGACAGAGCGGCGCTTTTCCTTCTCGGACATCAGCCGCTGGTCCTCGAAAACCGCCAACTACCTGGAGAGCCTGGGCATCCAGCGGGGCGACCGGGTGATGGTGGTCTTAAAGCGCCACTACCAGTTCTGGTTTGTCATCACCGCCCTGCACAAGATGGGGGCGGTCATCATCCCCGCCACCAACCTGCTGATGGAGCACGACTTCGACTACCGCTTTAAGGCCGCGGGGGTCAAGGCCATCCTCTGCACCGCCGACGGGGAGGTGGCCGACCAGGCGGACGAGGCCGCGAAAAACTGCCCCTCGGTCCAGGTGAAAATCATGGTGGGGGAGAACCGCCTGGGCTGGCACGACTTCGACAAAGAGGTGGAGGCCTTCCCCGACACCTATGAGAGAAAGCCCGATTCTCCCTGCGGCAGCGACCCCATGCTGATGTTCTTTACCTCCGGCACCACTGGCTACCCCAAGATCGCCGAGCACAGCTACAAGTACGCCCTGGGCCACTACATCACCGCCAAGTACTGGCACAACGTAAACCCCGAGGGCCTGCACTTCACCATCTCCGACACGGGCTGGGGCAAGGCCTTGTGGGGCAAGTACTACGGCCAGTGGATGAATGAGGCCGCCATCTTCACCTACGACTTTGACAAGTTCGACGCCCACGACATCCTCCCCATGTTCGCAAAATACCACATCACCACCTTCTGCGCCCCGCCCACCATGTACCGGTTCTTCATCAAGGAGGATTTGAGCAAGTACGACCTCAGTTCCATCGAGTACTCCACCACCGCCGGCGAAGCTTTGAACCCGGAGGTCTACGAGCAGTGGAAGCGGGCCACGGGCCTGTCTTTGATGGAGGGCTTCGGTCAGACCGAAACCACCCTGACCGTCTACAACCCGGTGGGCACCGTGCCCAAGACCGGCTCCATGGGCGTCCCCAGCCCCCTGTACGACGTGGACATCCTCCTGCCCGACGGCACCCCCGCCCCTGTGGGCGAGACCGGGGAGATCGTGGTGCGCACGGGCAAGGGCGCCCCCTGCGGCCTGTTCATGGGCTACTACCAGGACCAGGAGCGCACGAAGGACGTCTGGTACGACGGCTGCTACCACACCGGCGACACCGCCTGGCGGGACGAGGACGGCTACTTCTGGTACGTGGGCCGCACCGACGACGTGATCAAGTCCTCGGGTTACCGCATTGGACCCTTCGAGATCGAGAGCGTCATCATGGAGCTGCCCTACGTGCTGGAGTGCGCGGTCACCAGCGCCCCGGACCCGGTGCGGGGCCAGGTGGTCAAGGCCATCATCGTGCTGACCAAGGGCGCCGAGGGCACCGACGAGCTGAAGAAAGAGATCCAAAACTACGTGAAACAGCACACCGCCCCCTACAAATACCCCCGGATCGTGGAGTTCCGGGAGGATTTGCCCAAGACCATCTCCGGCAAGATCCGTCGGGTGGAGCTGCGGGGATAAGGGCTGGGAAAAGGCACGGAAGCCCTCCGGGGGTTCCGTGCTTTTTTGCATAGAACCGGACAGCCCCCCAAAATAGGGCCCCTGGGTTGGGGGGTAGTTTCACAGGGGCGCCTGCGTTTCCAGAGCGGTTTGAAAGGGAGCGGCTGCGGGGAGGCGGCGCTACAGAAGAAGGCCCGGCTGCAAAGGGTGGTCCAGAACTTGTTTTCCGGCCCCCAGGAGGCCCAAAGGGAGCTTTTGCAGGCCATGAGCCAGGACCCCGGGGCCTATCCCAACGGGACGGAAGACTACCAGGCGACGCTGGAGAGCCAGTTTGACCCGGAGGATTTTTCAGAGGACTACTATGCCGGGCTGGGGGCGGAGATCCTGCAAAACATGAGGTTCCCGCAGATGTGCGCCCTGTATGGGGCCCAGCTGGAGCCGGGTCCTGTGGAGCTGGAGGTCTACGATGAGGAGAACCGGGTGTACGCCTTTTCCCTGGAGGTGACGGTCACGCAGGACGGGGAGGAGGAGCTTTCCCAGGTGAGCGGGCGCGTGCAGACAGACGGGGAGGGCTTGGTCTCCTGGATCTCCCCGGACACCTCCCTGTTGCTGGAAGCCCTGATGCCGTAGGCAAAAAGGGGTGCGGCCGGGGTTTGTCCGGAAGAAAAAGAGGGAGGGGCTTGCCCCTCCTTTTTTTTCGTACTATACTAAAAGGTAAAGTGATACAGGGGGAGGTTTTTACCATGTTCCAAATTCCCGAAACCCCGTGCCTGGTGGTGGATGTGGAAAAGGCCCGGGAGAATGTGGCCCGTATGCAGCGGGAGGTGAGCGCCTGCGGCTGCCGCCTGCGGCCCCACATCAAGACCCACAAAATGCCCTTCTTCGCCCAGATGCAGCTGGAGGCAGGGGCCAGTGGGATCACCTGCGCCAAGGTCAGCGAGGCGGAAGTCATGGCCCAGGGGGGCGCGGAGGATATTTTCATCGCCTACCCCATGGTGGGGGAGTTCCGCATCCGTCGAGCCCTGGCCTTGAAAAAACAGGTAAAGCGGCTGATTTTGGCGGTGGATAGCCTGGAGGGGGCAAAGGCCCTCTCCCAGGCGGCCCAGGAGGCGGGGGAGGCCTTGGAGGTCCGCCTGGAGGTGGACACCGGGGCCAAGCGCACCGGCGTCCCCCGGGAGGGCCTGGTGGAGCTGGGAAAGGCTGTCCACAGCCTGCCGGGCCTGGACCTGACCGGCATCTACACCTTTAAGAGCCTGATCCTTCACGACCGCCCCACCGAGGACAACGCAGCGGCCGCCCAGGAGGAGGGGGAGCTCATGGCGGCCCTGGCCCAAAAGCTGCGGCAGGCCGGGGTGCCCATCCAAGACGTGAGCGCCGGCAGCACCCCCACGGGCCTGCTGGTGGCCCAGACGGGCCTTGTCAACGAGGTGCGGCCGGGCACCTACATCTTTGCCGACTGGATGCTCACCCGGGAGCACTGCGCCCGGTTCGAGGACATCGCCGTCCGGTTGTACGCCACGGTGGTGAGCACCCCGGAGCCGGGCTACGCGGTGCTGGACGGGGGCACCAAGACTTTCCCCACAGACTCCCCCCTGGACGCGGCCCCCGGGTTTTACCCCGGCTACGCCATCCCCCTGGGGAAGGACGGCCTGCCCGACGAGAACCTCCAGCTCCGCCGCATGAACGAGGAACACGGCATCCTCACGGCGAAAAACGGGGAGACAGGGCTTCGGGTGGGCCAGACGGTGGCCTTGGCGCCCATCCACGTGTGCACCATGGTGAACAACTTCAACTACGTCTATCTGCGGGAGGGCGGCAGGCTCACGAAAATGCCTGTGGCCGCAAGGGGGATGCTGGTATGATCCATGTGAAAAATGTCCGGGTTGTGGACGGGACCGGGGCCCCGGCCTTTTGGGGGGAGCTCCTCTGGGAGGGGGACACCCTCCAGGCGGTGAGCCGGGCCCCCCTGGGGGACCTGGACGCCCAGACCATCGACGGCCAGGGCCGGGTGGCCTGCCCGGGCTTTATCGACGCCCACCGCCACTGCGACCTGGCAGCCCTGTACGACCCGGATTTCGGCCGGGTGGAGCTGGCCCAGGGGATCACCACGGCGGTGATGGGCAACTGCGGCCTGGCCCCCGCCCCCTGCGCCGCCCCCCTCCGGGACGAACTGTACGATTTTCTGGCCCCTTGCCTGGGGGAGGCCCCCCGGGACAGCTTTTTTCCAAAGGTGTCCGACTTTATGGGCGCGCTGGCGGCAAAGGCCTTCCCCCTGAACCTGGGGGTGCTGGGCTGCACGGGGGCCATCACCGCGGCGGCCAAGGGCTTTGGCAACGTGCCCTTCGACGGGGGTTCCCGGAAAAAGGCGGAGGCCTATGTCCGGGACGCCATGGAGGCCGGGGCATTGGGCCTCTCCTGCGGCATCATGTACACGCCTGAGTGCTACAGCGCCACCGAGGACTTCGCCTTTATGGCGAGAGTGGCCGGGGAGTACGGCGGGTACCTCACCAGCCACATCCGGGGGGAGGGCAACTCCCTGGCCCAGTCGGTGGCGGAGGTGGTGGAGATCGGTCGGCAGGCCGGGGTGGGGGTAAACATCAGCCACTTTAAGGTGACGGGCCTGAAAAACCACGGCTGGGGCCTGGAGCGGGCCATAGAGGTCATCGAAGCCGCCCGGGGGGAGGGCCGGGACGTCACCGCCGACGCCTACCCCTATCCGGCGGGTTCCACCACCATCCTCTCCCTGGTGCCCCCCACGGTGCTGGAGGCGGCGGGAGGGGACGTTTTGGGATTTCTCTCCACAGGCCGGGGCTGCCGGCTCTTGGAGGAAGAGCTCCAGAAGGATTTTCCCGATTGGGACAATATGGTGTTTTCAATCGGCTGGGACCGTATTATAATAAGTTCGGTGGCCTGCGGCAGGGACCGGCCCCTGGCGGGGCTCTCCTTCCAGGAGGCCGCCCGGCAGGAGGGCCTCTCCGAGGCAGAGCTCTTCTGCCGGCTGCTGGAGGGCAGCGGCAGCCGGGTGGGGGTCATCCTCCAGAGCATGGCGGAGGCGGATGTGGACCGGGTGCTCACCCTCCCTTACGTCTCCCTGATCTCCGACTCCCTCTACGGGGGCGGGGACATGCCCCATCCCCGGCTTTACGGATCCTTCCCCAAATTCCTGCGGGAATACGTCCGGGAAAAGGGGCTGCTCTCCCTGGAGGCCGCGGTGAAGAAGATGACCTCCCAGCCGGCGGCCCGCCTGGGCCTGGAGGACCGGGGGGCGCTGGCCCCCGGCCGCAAGGCGGACGTGCTCCTCTTCGACCCGGCGGAGTTTACCGACCGGGCCACCTTCCAAGAGCCCAAGGGCCTCTCCACAGGGCTGTGGAAGGTCTTTGTAAACGGCCGCCAGCCGGAAGCCCTCCCGGGACAGATCGTGAAGAGGGCATAAAAAGGGACGTGCTCCGCTTTGGCGGGAATATCATACTAGGAAATTTTGCACTGGAAAGGATGTACCATCATGAGCAAAGTGGAAGAAAAACTGCGGGAACTGGGCCTTGCCCTGCCGGAGCCCCCTGCCAAGGGCGGCGCCTACGCCCCTGTCAAGAAGTTTGGCAAGGGCCTTTACTACGTGTCCGGCTGCGGCCCCTCCACCGACGGGACCCCCATCACCGGCAAGCTGGGAGAGGACGTCACTGTGGAGCAGGGCTACGCCTACGCCCAGGGCAGCATGCTCAATGTGCTGGCGGTGCTCAAGCGGGAGATCGGCGACCTTGACAAGGTGAAAAACGCCGTCAAGGTCACCTGCTTTGTGGCCTCTACCCCCGACTTCTATGGCCAGCCCCAGGTGGCCAACGGCGGCACCGAGCTGCTGATGAAGATTTTCGGCGAGGAGATCGGCACCCCCAGCCGCTCCGCCATCGGCATGAGCGTCCTCCCCGGCAACATGCCCGTGGAGACGGAAGCCCTCTTTGAGGTGGAGTAAGAGAAAAAGGGAAAACCCCCGGCAGGCTGCCGGGGGTTTTTATTTTTACTAGGATTTTCAAGGGGGCGCCGCCCCCTTGTACCCCCAGGGCAGATAGCCTTTTCTGAGGCAGAAAACGATGCTTGGGGGGTCACAAAGGGGGAGGCTTTGCCTCCCCCTTTGGAATCAGACTATATAAAACCATCCCCCTGCCCTCCTGCGCTGTTTTCTCAGGAACCACGGCCTTGAGGCCTCGCTTCAAACTCCGCGAACTTTTATTTTGCTCTCTCAGCCAACCTGAGTAAACCGTCCCCGAACATTCCGGTGCGTGAGCGAAATGAACGGATAGGGGTTCCCCGCCCCGCGCGGGCACGCGCCCGGCAGGCGGGACGGGGGCGGCTGCCGCTCCCGCTTATTTGTGGTAGAGCTTGTTGGTCTGGTACTGGGGCTCGCAGGTCAGGTTGACCCCCAGCCGGCGGAAGGTGTCCTCGTCCACATGGGAGAGGATCACCGAGGAGTGGGCCTCGCATCCCCGCAGCTTTTTCAGCTGGCGCAGGGCGAGCTCGGCGGTGGGGTTGGTGGCCGCGCAGATGGACAGGGCGATGAGGATCTCGT
>CALWIE010000151.1 GCA_944380625.1 uncultured Clostridia bacterium | reverse complement strand
TGTCCCTGGTCTCTTTTTTGCAACGCATGGCGTTGCTTTTAAGGCCGTAAGGCTCCGCCTTACCAACCGCCAGCTTTTTGAAAAAAGCTGGACCAAAAACTTTTACGCCGCTTCGCGGTTATCCCATACGGTAAATTTTCACCCCGTAGCCGGGCAGCTCCACGGCGCCGGAAAGGGCGGTTTTCTCCCCGGTGAGCAGCTCCACCGCCGGGCCGTGGTAGGGGCACTCCAGCTGGCAGGGGTTCCCCTCGGCGTTGACTGCCACCAGGACGGTCTGCTCCGGGCACTGGCGCACGAAAAGCCACTGTTTGTTCCGCAGGGTCAGGTTCTGGAAGCCCCCGTCCCTCAGAGCTACGCAGCCGCTTTTGATGCGGGCGAGCTTCCCGATGAAGGCCGTCAGCCCGGTTTCCTCCGGGGCCTCAAAGCAGGGGCGCAGGGCCTGGTCGCCGCCCTGGTTCTTGTCGCCCAGGGCCCCCCACTCACTGCCGTAGTAGACGCAGGGGATGCCCGGCATACAGAACAGCACGGCATAGAGGGCCTCCAGCTGCTTTTTGTCCTGAAGGACGCTGGAAATACGGCTTACGTCGTGGTTGTCCGCGAAGGAGAACAGGTGCAGCCCCTTGTAGAGGGTCCACGGCTCCGGGCCGAACTGCCGGGCCAGGGAGTGGGCGATCTCGAACAGGTTTAAAGAATTGAAGGCGGAGTACAGCCCTTTGTAGCACTCGTAGTTGGTGGCGCTGTCCAGCATCTCCGGGTTTACAATGCGCTTGTAGTCCCCGTGGATCATCTCTCCCACCAGGAAGAAGCCCTCATCCCGGCTTTTCACATAGCTGCGCAGGCGGCGCATGAAGTCCCCGTCCAGCATGTAGGCCACGTCCAGCCGCAGGCCGTCGATGGAAAACTCGTCCATCCATCCCCCCACGCAGGAGAGGAGATAGTCCACCACCGCCGGGTTTTGCAGGTTCAGCTTCACCAGCTCGAAGTGGCCCTCCCAGCCCTCGTACCAAAAGCCGTCGTTATAGCCGCTGTTGCCCCCAAAATTGATGTGGAACCAATCCTTATAGGGAGAGGCCTCCCGCTTTTCCTGCACGTCCCGAAAGGCCCAAAAGCCCCGGCCCACATGGTTGAACACCCCGTCCAGCACCACCCGGATGCCCGCCCCGTGCAGGGCCTGGCACACCTCCCGGAAGTCCTCGTTGGTGCCCAGGCGGCAGTCGATTTTTGTGTAGTCCCGGGTGTCGTAGCCGTGGGCGTCAGACTCGAACACCGGGGAAAAGTAAATGGCCCCGACCCCCAGCTTTTCCAGGTGGGGAATCCACTCCTTCACCTTCCCGATGCGGTGGGCCAAGACCCCGTCGTTTTCATAGGGGGCCCCGCAGAACCCCATGGGATAGATTTGATAGAACACGGCGCTCTGGGCCCAATCTTTTTGCGGCTTTCCTTGCAGCATATGGTTTCCTCCTTGTAGGGCGGTTTTTTGTCCTCCCACAGTATAAAGCATTCCCCGGAAAAAGGAAAGACTTTTCCGGGGAATTTTGCATTTATTTACTAAAAAAGTTTTTCTTTTTGCGATTTTATCCAGCTAAAGTGCCGCATATCCCTTGGGTTCCCGTCAAAAGCACCCTTAAAACCGGTATTCCCCCCGGCTGGGGGCGGTAAGGGCCGTGCCGTAAAAGGCCTCCATAGCCCGGACCATGTGTTCCAAATCCCGAGCCCCGGCGGGCTCCTCCAAAATACAGGGAAGGGTTTTGAAAAAACCTCCCCCTTTTCCTTATCCCACAGGGAAAGCCCGCTGAAAGCACCCTTAAAACCGGTACTCCCCCCGGCTGGGGGCGGTAAGGGCCGTGCCGTAAAAGGCCTCCATAGCCCGGACCATGTGCTCCAAATCCCGAGCCCCGGCGGTCTCCAAAGGCGAGTGCATAGACAGCTGGGGCAGGCCGATGTCCACGGTGGGCAGGGACACGTGGGAACCGGAGAGGTTCCCCAGAGTGCCGCCTCCGGGGATTGTGGAATTGTTGTAGTACACCTGCACCGGCACCCCGGCCCTCTGGCAAATGCGCTGGAACACCCCGGCGGTCAGGGCGTCGGTGGCATAGCGGGGGCTGTGCTTGACCACCACGCCGCCGTTTAGGTAGCAGCGGTTGGTGGGGTCGGACTTCTCCGGGCTGTCAGGATGGACGGCGTGGGCGTTGTCGGCGGAGAGCATAAAGCCCCCGGCGATAGCCCGCAAAAGGCCCTCCCGGTCCTTGCCGCAGGAGAGGCTCACCCGCTCCAGCACATCCATGAGGAAGGGGGAATCCGCCCCCTGGCGGGTCAGGCTGCCGATCTCCTCGTTGTCGAAGAGGGCCAGCACGGTGACGTTCTCCGGATTTTCCGCCGCCAAAAAAGCCTTTGTGCCCGCGAACACACACTCCAGGTCGTCCAGGCGGGTGGCGGCGATGAACTCCCCCTGGGCTCCGAAGACCCGTCCGGGCTCCCGGCTATACAGGTACAAATCCCAGGAGAGGATGGCCTCCGGGGCGGTCCCGGCCGCCTCGGCCACCAGCTTTTTCAGGTCGGCCTCAGCGCCACCCAGCAGGGGCAGGGTGTCCTTTTGGGGATCCAGCTTCTGGCCCTCGTTGACGGTGCGATTCATGTGGATGGCCACCCCGGGGATGAGCAACAGGTCCCGGGCAAGGTCCACCAGCACCCCTTTTACCCCCTCTTCCGTGGCCACCGCCAGCCGGCCCGCCACAGAGAGGGGCCGGTCGGTCCACAGGTTTAGGGGGGTGCCCCCGTAGACCTCGGTGTTCAGCTTGGTATAGCGGCCTTCCACCCGCAGCTCCGGGCTCTCCTTGATCTTAAAGCAGGGGGAGTCCCCATGGGGGGCCACCACGGAAAAGGCCCGGAAGTCCCGCCGGGGCACCTGGAAGGCGATGAGGGCGCTCAGGCCCCGGGTGACAAAGTACTTCCCGCCGGGCTCCAGCTGCCAGGGATCCGTCTCCAAAAGCTCGCAAAACCCTGCCTGGACCAGCATGGCCCGCACAGTGGCCGCCGTATGGCTGGCCGTAGGACAGCACCGGATAAAATCAAACAGTGAATGAATCATACTTCCCTCCTCCCCAGCTTTCTTAAAAGAAAGCTGGACAAAGAATTTTACTTCGCGCTCTAGGCCGCTCGCTGGCGCTCGGGCTGTGCAAGCCGGCAGCGCACGTTCGCGGGTGCGTGGCCGCACGGGACAGGCCGCCTTCTTGCCTGCGGGTGCGTGACCGCACGGGACAATTCGCGCTGTGGGGCGGCGGCTTAACGCCGCGCCTGTGTGAGTAGTACCCTCGCATTCGCGACGGGTAGGCGGCTGCCGTTTTACAGAAAGGAAAAAACCGCGCCGCAAAGCTATCCAATCACACAGGCGAGCGCAACGAAGTGAGCGGTGCTGGTGCCCGGTGGGCACCGTCCAGCACCGACCGAGCCGGCAGGCGAGACCTACGCGTCATGCCAGGGGCGCAGCCCCCGCAGCCCGTGGCCGGGCTGGACAAGCCGCCTTCTTGCCTGCGGCAAGGGCGGGGTCGCGTCCTACGCAAGCTTGCGGCGGGTAGGAAACTGCCGTTTTGCAAAAAAGGCAACAACCGCGCCACCGCGCCTTCCAATCGCTGTAGAGAGCGAGTGGAACGAGCGACGGCGCGTCATGCCAGGGGCGCAGCCCCTGCGGTCACGGGCCTGCCACTGAAAGGCTGCTCTGCGCCAGCAGGGTGTTCAGCTTTTCCCTGGCGGCGAGAAGCGCCTGCGCCCCCTGAGGATAGCGGGAGAAAGTCATATCCCCATAGCCGGGCAGCACCTGAGGCCCCACGTCCCGGCCCAGCAGGGAGCGGGCGAGCTCCAGGGCCCGGAGGTCTTGCAGGCCCTGGTGGAACACCTTCAGCCGCAGGGACTGGACGGGCCCCTCCCTCCCCGGGTATACCGAGAAGGGGTCGCCCCCGGGGAAAGCGCCGCCCCCGTCGGTGACCTGCCAAGGGTCCAGCTTCCGGCGGGAATTCTGGCTGTACCAGAAATTGTATCCCCAGTGGAGGAAGCCGGACAGCTGGAACTTGTAGAGCTGCCAGCCCAAAATACGGTTCCGGGCCGAGGGCATGGCCAAAAACCGGTTCCCCACCCCCACGTTCTGGCTGCAGCAGGTGTAGGCCCAGAGGCCCGGAACCTGCCGCTCCAAAAAGGGGCCGATGTGGTCGGTGGCGGCCACCGGGTGATCCACCAGGCCGCCGTCGTAAAAGGCCGGGTCGGACATGGCGTCGTACAGGGGGAAGTCCCCCAGATAGGGCTTTACCATCTCCTTGGCCCGCCGGTAGGCTTCCAGGTGCCCGCCGCCGGGCTCGTCGGAGATGTGGAACACCGCCTTCCCCTCCAGGCCCTGCGCCCGCAAAAACCCTGTGAGCTCCGGGAGGAACTGGGCCAGGAAATCCCGGTATTCCGGGGAGGAGGCGGGGGTGTCCCAGCCGAACAGCCGGCGCCGGACGCCCTGCTCCCGGCCGTAGATGTTGGGGGCAAACTCCGCCCCCCACTGGGAGAACAGGTGGCTCATCTCAAAGCGCTCCACCCCGCACCGCCGGGCCATGGCGATAAAGGCCCCCAGCCTCTCGAAGCCGAACCGGTACCTGCCCTCCGCCCGCTCCACGTCCACCAGCTGGACGCAGAGGCGCTCCGCGCCCGGCTCCGTGTCCAGGGGCGGGGTGAAAATGGGCGTGAGCACCAGGTTGACCCCCTCCTCCGCCGCCGTGCGGAGGTACTGCTCCCACAGCTTCCAGTGGGCGTGGGAATAGACCTCTACCCCGTAGGCGTCCGCCAGGCAGTCCCCGTGGATCCACTGGGTGTACAGCAGTTTTTGGGGCGGCAGGTCCAGGCCGACCACCCGCAGGGTGTGGACGCACTCCGCCCGGTCCTCCCCCCGGGAAAACCGAAGCCGCACCGGGTATTCCCCGGCGGGGAAACCCTGGGGCACCCTGACGTTTATCCACAGGACCAGGGGCAAAAAGGAGCTCGCCTCCACCACGCCCCCCTCCAGGGGGAGCAGGGGGTCGGGAAACAGCCCCGGGGCCCCGCGCAGGTAATTTTCGTCCCGGGCGGCGGGATAGGCGGGCAGGGCGCAGGGCACCTGCCCCACCTGGTACAGCTCCACCAGGTCCCCCAGGGGAGAGTCCACCTCCACCTTGACCGGGGCCGTGCCCCAGCCCTCCAAGGCCAACACCGCCTGCCAGGAGACCTCTTCCCCGCCCAGGCAGCTTGTGGAAAAACTCTCGGAGGCTGTGTTCTCCCGGTCCAAAAAGACCTTTTCCAAAGAGGACCTCTGCTGCACAGACAGTTTCATAGGGCGCCTTCCTCTCCCCCCGAAAAGTCGGGGATATACTGTTTCCCTTTGGCGGAACGGGCCTGGGCAAAGCCCTCCAGGCCCAGATCGAACAGGGCGCCCTCCACCTTTTCCTGCTCCCGGCGGGTGATGGGCCTTTGCAGCTCGGGGAAGGGTCCCAGCTCCCCGCAGGGGGTGTACTGGCTCATGAGGCTCACGGGGATGCCGGGGAACTCCTCCTTGACCCGCTTGAGGCAGGCGATGGAGTTTTTCGTGTGCCCCGGCAGGATCAGGTGGCGGATGAGCACCCCCCGCTTCATCATCCCGTCCGCCCCGTATACGGGGGGCCCCACCTGGCGGACCATCTCCCGGATGGCCGCCTGGGCCGCCGCCGGGTAATCCGGCGCCCGGGAGAGCTTCGCCGCCAGCTCCGGGCCATCATACTTGTAGTCGGGCAGGTAGATGTCCACCAAGCCCTCCAAGGTCCTGAGGGCCTCCGCCCGCTCGTAGCCGGAGGTGTTGTACACCACCGGCACCGGCAGCTTTTTCCAGAGGAGGGCCTCCCGCACCTGGGGGAGGAAATGGGTGGGGGTGACCAGGTTGATGTTGTGGGCCCCCTGCTCCACCAGGGCAAAGAAGATCTGGGAGAGCTCCTGGGGGGTGACCTCCCGCCCCAGGTTGCCCCCGTGGCTGATCTCCCCGTTTTGGCAGAACACGCAGCCCAGGGGGCAGCCGGTGAAGAACACCGCTCCGCTGCCCCGCTCCCCGCTGATGGGGGGTTCCTCCCAAAAGTGGAGGGCCGCCCGGGCCACCCGGGCCCGCTCCCCCCGGCGGCAGGCGCCAGACCCTTCCGCCCCCCGGGGAACGCCGCACTTTCTGGGGCAGAGGCGGCAGGCGGGGATCACGGCTTTAAGGCCAGCATGGCGCAGTTGCTGCCCCGCTGGCCCCGGGTCTTCCGGTGGGAGAACACCAGGTCGCTCTCGCACATGGTACACACCCCGCCGGTGACCACGTTCTCCTCCGGCACCCCGGCGCCAAGGAGGAACTGCCGGTCGCACTCCCACAAATCGACGTGGTCCTCGTCCCGCTCGGGGCCCAAGACGAACTTCTCCGCCCCGGGGAGCTTTAGGAACTCCAGGGCCACCGGCTCGTCCACCTCGAAGCACTCCTTGCAGATGGAGGGCCCAATGGCCACTTGGAGGCCCTCCGGCCGGGTGCCGAACTCCTCCCCCATGCGCCGCACCATCTCCCGGGCCATGCCTGCGGCGGTGCCCCGCCAGCCCGCGTGGGCCAGGCCGATGGCCCGGTGCTCCTCGTCCACAAAGTACAGGGGCACGCAGTCGGCGCAGTAGACCACCAGGGTCACGGCGGGATCGTCCGTGCACAGGCCGTCTACGGACTCCATGTCCCGGGGCCGCCAGACGCCCAGCCCCCGGTGCTCCCCGCCCACCCGGCGGATGTTCACGTGGTGGTCCTGGGCGCCGCAGACTAAAGACTCCGCCTCGAAACCTGCGGCCTGGCAGAACAGCCGGTAATTTTCGTCCACGTTCTCCTCCGGGTCCCCCCGGTTAAAGCCCAGGTTCATGGCGGCAAACTCCTTTTGGCTGACGCCGCCGATCCGGGTGGTAAACGCGTGGTTGACAGACTCCAGCCCCTGCCAGGCGGCAAAGCGCAGCACCCCCACCCCCTGGGGCAGGGTGAGCTCCATATTCCCCACCGGGCCGGGAGTGGCCTTGCGGGGCGTTTCGATATCGGGCAGGGGATAAGTTTTCTTGTTCACGGTGAGTCCCTCGTATTTCTGTTTGATAGTGAGCCTTCCGGCAAACAGGTGGCCGCAGCTGGCGCAGCGGAAATCTGCCCGGAAGCCCTTGTTCTTCATGTTCCAGCGGGTGAGGCGCCGGCTTTCCGCCCCGCACCGGGGGCAGGGGAAGCGCAGGTGGCTGTTCTCCACCAGGGGGCTGCGCAGGTCGCAGATATAGGTGGTCTTGAAGGTGACCCGCCGGTAAAACTCGGGGCCGCAGCTCTCCACATAGGGGGCGATAGCCCGGCTGTCGTAGACCCGGCGCAGCACCTCCCATGTCATGCG
>CALWIE010000150.1 GCA_944380625.1 uncultured Clostridia bacterium | reverse complement strand
CCCTCCCTGGTCATCGGCTACGCCCCCTGCGAGATGCACTCCATCAAGGGCGGCATGAGCAACTGCCAGGTCGAGATGAAGAAGGCTGTCGAGTGCGGCTACTGGAACCTGTTCCGGTTCAACCCCGACCTGAAGAAGGAGGGCAAGAACCCCTTCACCCTGGACTCCAAGGCCCCCGCTGGCGGCTATCAGGAGTTCCTGATGAACGAGGCCCGTTACTCCTCCCTGACCCGGTCCTTCCCCGACCGCGCCAAGGAGCTCTTTGCCCGCAACGAGGAGTCCGCCAAGGAGCGTTACGAGCATCTGACCAAGCTGATCGAGCTGTACAAGTAATCGAAAAGCGTATGACACCCCCGGACGCATTCGCGCCCGGGGGTGTTTTTTGTGGCGGACTCCTCGTTGCTGAGAGCACGTCCGCCAAGGAGCGTTACAAGCACCTGGAGGGGGCCCCAACACAGCTGCTTGGCTGTGTTGGGGAGAGGAGGCGCAGCGGCGCGAGGGAGGGGGACCGCCTGCGGGCCCCCGAGGGATGCAGAGCTTGTGCCGACGAGATCGAGCTGTGCAAGGAATCGAAAAGAGCACCGCGCCCCGGATGCCATGCATCCGGGGCGCTTTTTATACTGCCGCGGCCATTGACGGGGCCGCCCGCCGCCCCATATAATAAAATCAGAGAAAAAACCCGCAAAAGGCTTGACTGTAAACCAGGTTCATACCTTATCCTGAGCACAACAAGAGGAAAGGCGGGATGAAGATGACCATACGGGAAGCGGAACAGCGCACCGGTCTGGACCGGGCCACCATACGGTTCTACGAGAAAGAGGGGCTCATCAGCCCCGGGCGGCAGGACAACGGCTACCGGGATTACGGCGATGGGGAGATCACATCTCTGCTGCGGATCAAGCTGCTGCGGGAGCTGGGGGTGTCCCTGGAGGAGATCCGGGCCTTGCAGCAGGGGGAGCAGGCTCTGCCGGTCACCCTGGAGCACCGGATGGCCGCTTTGGAACAGGAGATAGCGGACGCGGGAGCGGCCCGGGAGACCTGCCGGGCCATCCGGGATGAGGGCGTGGACTACGGAAGCCTGGACCCGGAGAAGTACCTGAACCGGGAGAACGCCCCGGTGTTCCGGGACGCGCCGGCCCCGGTCCTGTGCCCCTGGCGGCGGCTGTTCGCCCGGCTGCTCGACATGGAGCTGTACCAGCTGGTGTGGATCGCCCTGCTCTCCCTGGGGTTCCACATCAACATGGCGGAGCGGAACGCACTGTTGTGGTGGCTGGACTCGGTCATCTGCCTGGTGTTCATGATTATGGTGGAGCCCATCCTGCTGAGCCGGTGGGGGACCACGCCGGGCAAGGCCCTCTTCGGCCTGCGGGTGGAGAAGGCGGAGGGCGGCCGCCTGACCTACGGAGAGGGCAACGCCCGCACCATGTCCATGGTCTGGAAGGGGCTGGCTTGGAACATCCCCATCTACACCCTGTTCCGGCTGGTGAAATGTTATGACGTCTACTGCAAGCGGGGCGCGCTGCCCTGGGACGAGGCCCAGGACCTGGTGGTGGAGGCAAAGCCCAAAAGCAGCCTGCGAAACGCCGCCTTTGTGGCGGCCACGGCAGCGGTCCTCGCGCTGTCTGTGCTGGTGTTCTTTGCGGGCGCCTTTCCGCCCCACCGGGACGGCCTGACCCCGGCGGAGTTCGCAGAGAATTACAACTTCCTGGCGGAATATTACGGCAGCCCCACGTATATTCTGGAGCAGGACGGGAGTTGGACGGCCCTGGAGACCCGGGGCGGGGCCTACGTGATCCAGCTGCCGGGGATGGAGCGGCAGCCCCTGACCTGGGAGACCGACAGCCAGGGGAACCTGACCGCGGTTACCGCCTCCTGGAACTGGGACGGAACCGCCTTTGCAGAGTGGCCGGGGCTGGATATGCAGATGATGGCCCTGGCCTTTGCGGCCGGGGAGGGGAATTGGTTTGCCTACTGGAGCAAGCTGGAGCTGATGGACACGGTGGCCCATGCGGATGTGTTCTCCAGCCTGAGCCGGACGGACCAGGGAATCAGGCTGGACTGGGACACCCGGCTGGAGGGCGACGTGATAGTGGGGGACTATTTTGCGGTGGGGGAGGAGGACGCCGTGTGCAGCGGCCGGATCACCTTCACCATCCGCCGGGCATGAGATATGACAAGGGCGGAGGCTGACAGAAAGGGAAGCAGCCTCCGCCCGGCGGCTCAGCGGTCACTGACCTGCCATTCGGACTCCATATAAAAGATGTAGTCATCCACATCCTCCCGGGGGTCCGCCACCGGCGGCTGGGCGGGAAGGGAGACAGGCTTGTGCTCGGACATAGGCGCCCTCCTCTCAGAGAAAATTTTGCCCCTCATATCATGGTATGCGGCGGGGCGGAGAAGATGCCCGCCGCCCAGAAGGCTCACCGATTTAAAATACGCCGTCGGGGCGGAACAATGCAGTCGAAGCGGGGAGAAAGAAAATTTAAATTTTGCATTGACAAAGTGTCTTGCATATGGTATTCTTAATAAGCACCTAAAAGGACGGAGAACTGGATCGTAAATGCCGGAGTGGCGGAATTGGCAGACGCCCGGGACTTAAAATCCCGTGGGAGGAATCCCGTGCCGGTTCGACCCCGGTC
>CALWIE010000149.1 GCA_944380625.1 uncultured Clostridia bacterium | reverse complement strand
CTGTGGCCCAGGCGGCCCACAGCGTGGCCACCCCCATCATCCGCAACACCGCCACCCTGGGCGGCAACCTGTGCCAGGACGTGCGCTGCTGGTACTACCGCTATCCCGATTCCGTGGGCGGCCGGCTCCTGTGCGCCCGCAAGGGCGGCGACCAGTGCTACGCCATCCAGGGCCGCAACCAGTATCACTCCATTATGGGCGGCATGAAGACCAACCACCTGAACTCCTGCTCCGCCGAGTGCCCCGCCGGCACCGACATCCCCGGCTATATGCAGAAGATCCGGGAAGGGGATTGGGACGCCGCCGCCGAGATCATCCTGCGGGTCAACCCCATGCCCATGCTCACCGCCCGGGTGTGTCCCCACACCTGCCAGACCGTGTGCAACCAGTGCGAGCACGGGGACTCTGTGAGCATCCACTCTGTGGAGCGGGCCCTGGGCGACTACATCCTGGCCCACGCCGATAAGTTCTACCAGGCCCCTGGGAAGTCCACCGGCAAGAAGGTGTCCATTGTGGGCGGCGGCCCCGCCGGTTTGACGGCGGCCTACTACCTGCGCAAAATGGGCCACGAGGTGACCATCTACGAAAAGATGGAAGAGGCCGGCGGCGTGATGATGTACGGCATCCCCGAATACCGGCTGCCCAAGCACTACGTCCGGGACCTGGTGAAGGCCCTGGTGGGCATGGGCATCGTCATCCGGAACAACACCGAGGTGGGCAAGGACGTCACCGTGGAGGATCTCAAAGCCCAGAGCGATACGGTGTTCCTGGACACCGGCGCCTGGAAGCAGCCCATCCTGGGCATCGACGGCGAGAGCCTGACCCAGTTCGGCCTCAACTTCCTGGTGGAAGTGAAGAAGTTTATGACCAAGCAGATCGGCAAAGAGGTGCTGGTCTGCGGCGGCGGCAACGTGGCCATGGACGTGGCCTTGACCGCCGTGCGCCTGGGCGCCCAGAAGGTAAAGCTGGTCTGCCTGGAGCAGCGGGACGAAATGCCCGCCTCCGCCGAGGAGATCGCCCGTGCCGAGGAAGAGGGCGTGGAGATCTATAACGGCTGGGGCCTCAAGCGGGTCCTGTCCGCTGAGGACGGCAGCATCACCGGCCTGGAGAGCATGAACTGCGTCTCCGTCCGGGACGAGCAGGGGCACTTCAACCCCACCTACGGGGACGAGACCCAGGTCTTCTCCTCCGACTGCATCATCCTGGCCACCGGCCAGAAGGTGGACACCGACTTCTTGGGCGACAAGTACAAGGAAGAGCTCAAGAGCGCCCGCGGCCTCATCGAGGTGGGCGAGCACCGGAACACCCGGGCCCCCGGCATCTACGCCGGCGGCGACGCGGCCTACGGCCCCTCCGTGGCCATCAAGGCCATCCGGGACGGCGGCATCGCGGCCAAGCATATGAGCGAGTACATGGGCTATCCCATGGAGGCCGCCCCCGCCCCCACCGGGTTTTTGAAGTTCGATCCCCAGGGCGTAAAGGTCACCAAGGGCGCCGTGGAGAAGGACACCCCCGTGGCCGAGCGCTGCCTGGACAAGGAGGATTCCACCAGCCTCACCATGGAAGAGGCCGCCGAAGAGGCCCGCCGCTGCATGAACTGCGGCTGCTACTCCGTCAACGCCTCGGACCTGGCCAACGTGATGGTGGCCCTGGGGGCGGAGATCCGCACCACCGGCCACACCTTTGAGGCCCAGGAGTTCTTCGGCGCCATGCACTCCGTGGACAAGCTGGAGCCCGGGGAGCTGGTCACCGAGGTGGTCGTCCCCAAGATGCCCGGCTACCGCACCGGCTACCTGAAGCTGCGCCTGCGGGAGTCCGTGGACTTCGCCGTCACCTCCCTGGCCTATGCCTACAAGGAGAAGGACGGGGTCGTGGAAGACGCCCGCCTGGTGGCCGGCGGCATCGCCCCCATCCCCGTGCGGCTGACCGCCGCCGAGGAGGTCCTCAAGGGCAAGAAGCCCACGGCGGAGCTGGCCCAGGAGGCCTTCGCCGCCGCCATGAAGGACGCGAACCCCATGGAGGAAAACAGCTACAAGCTGCAAGAGGTAAAAGCCCAGATCTTCCAGTCCCTGGGCCTGTAAGACATCACAAGAAAGAGCTGTTCCAGGCGGCCGGCGGTTTCGCCGGCTGCCTGGGGCGGTTTTAGGGAAAAGAACCGGTATGACAAAGGAAAACCAAAAGGCCGTCGCGCCCCTGGACGGGGCGATTGAGATCGGCGGCGCCGTGACGGTGGCCCAGCTGCTGGAAGAGCCCCTCCTCTGGCAGGAGGCCCGGCCCGTGGCCGAGGCGGTCCGTCAAGATGTGGAATCGGGCCTGCTCTCTCCCGGGCAGACGGTGGAGGCCCTGCTCCGGCAGGACGTCCGCTGCCCCCTCCGGGAGGAGGGCGCCTCCTGCCTGCTGGCGGGAGGGGAGGGCTGCGCCGCTGTGGGCCGGGGCCGGGGGGCCGGCTCCCTTCTGGGGGGCAAGCGCCTGGCGCCGCCTCCCTGCCAGGGGGCCTGCCCTGCGGGGGTGGACCTGGCAGGCATTTTGCAGCTGCTGCGGGAGGGCTCCCTGCTGGAGGCCCAGCGCACCCTGATGAAATACCTGCCCATGGCCCACACCGTGTGCCGGGCCTGCGGCCGGTGCGCCGGGGCCTGCGTCCGGGAGGAGCCCGTGGGCCTGCCCCAGCTGATGGATTGGCTGGGGGGCACCATCGACCAGCACCCAGAGATCTTTTTCATCCCCCCTTCGGGGGACAGCCGGAAGTGGGTGGCCCTGCCGGCCCCTGCCCTGGCGGGCCTGTCCGCCGCCTATTACCTGCGGCGCATGGGCAACCACGTGGTGGTCTTCGGAGACCGCCCTCCCCAGGAGACCCTGGCCCCCTTTGGGGAGCGGGCGGCCTCCCTGGCCGGGCGGCTCTCCCGGTATAAAGAGAATTTGGCGGCTATGGGCGTCCAGTTTGCCCAGGGCGGCCTGGACTCCTGGGAGGGCCCCGCCTTCCATCAGGTCGTCGACTTGGAGGGCGCCCCCAAACAGGGCTGGGACCAGCTGGTGCCGGCCATCCACTGGGGGGTGGAGGCAGCCCGGAAACTGAACCTGCGCTTCGGCCTGAAATCCTTTTTAGAGCCGGGGAGCGATTTCTGCACCTTCCAGCGGGAGGGCCTTTCCGGGCTTCCTGCCGAGGAGATCGAGGACCTGTCCCAGGCCCTGGCCGAGGCGGGCCGCTGCCTCAACTGCGCCTGCTACGGAGCCGGCGGCGGCCGGTCCGGCGCCGCCCTGCTGATGCTGGAGACAGCCATCCGCACGGGCAGGCGGACCCTCCGGGCCCAGGATTATTTCGCCCAGCTCCAGCCCTGGCGGCAGTTCGAGCCCGGGGAGGCCCTGGAGGCCTTGGAGGTTCCCATGTGCGGGGACTTCCGGTCCGGGTGCCTTTCCCAGGGGGAGATGTGCCTGTGCTACGCCTTCCTGGTGGAAGGGGGCCGGGCAGTGATCCTCCGGCTGGTGGCGGGAGGCGTTGCCCCCGTGCCCGTCCGGCTGGCCGCCGGGGAGCGGGCGCTGCAGGGAAAGCCCCTTGCGGAGCTGGAGCCCTCCCAGGCGGCCCGGCAGGTGCTCAAGGCCATTGGACCCTCCCTCTGCCTGCCGGCAGGGGGGGAGGAAAAGCTGCGGGCCCTGGAGGGCCTGCTGGAACAGTGTGTAAAAGCCGTCCAAGAGGCGTAAAGGGGCGGCAAAACATGGCAAAGAGGGAAAAGGGCTGCCGCCTGGGGCGGCGGCCCGGCCTCCGCGCCGGAAACGGAAGTGATACCATGAAGTTTGGCGCCGTAGTCCTGGCGGCGGGCATCGCCTCCCGCATGGGGGAGTTCAAGCCCCTGCTGCCCATGGGAAGGGAAAGCGTCATCCAGAATGTGCTGCGCGTCCTGCAAAGCGCCGGGGTGCAGCAGATTGTGGTGGTCACTGGGTATCGCAGCGAGGTGCTCTGTGAGCACCTTAAAAATGCGGGCGTTATGTTTGTGAAAAACGAACGCTTTGCCCAGACCAAAATGTTCGACTCTGTGCTGCTGGGCCTGGGGGCCCTGGGGGAGGCCTGCGACAAGGTGCTGGTCACCCCGGCGGACGTGCCCCTGGTGCGGGTGGACACGGTCCGGGCCCTGATGGGGGAGGAGGGTCCCTGCGTGCGCCCCCTGCACCAGGGGAAGCCGGGCCACCCCATCCTGCTGGACCGGGCCGCCGTGCCCTTGCTCAAGGGCTGCTCGGGCAGGGGAGGCCTGCGGGGGGCCATCGAAGAGCTGGGCCTGCCCCTGCGGGACGTGGAGGTGGAGGATGAGAACACCGTCTTCGACATGGACACCCCCGACGACTACGCGGCGCTGCTCCACCGGTCCGGCCAGCGGCAGATCCGCATGAAGAACCAGCTGGTCATCGGCACGGACGAGTTGTTTTTCGGCTCTGGCTGCGCCCAGCTGCTGGAGATGATCGACCTGACAGGCACCATCACCGCCGCCAGCGAAGCCATGCACATGTCCTACTCCAAGGCCTGGAAGATGCTCAACAAGATCGAGGAGGAGCTGGGGGACAAGGTGGTGGTCCGCTCCAACGGCGGCGCCGAGGGGGGCGGCACCTCCCTCACGGAGCGGGGCAAGGGCCTGCTGCGGGCCTACCGGGGCATGCAGCAGGAGCTCAGCCAGGCGGGAGAGACCTTGCTGAAAAAGTATTTTGGAGACACATTTTAAGGGGGAAGCCATGGGGATCATCTATCTTGTGCGCCACGGGGAGGCCCAGCCCGTGGGCGCCTACTGCGTGGGGTCCGGCACCGACCTGCCCCTGACCCCGGAGGGCCGGGCCCAAGGGGAGGCCCTGGGGCGGTGTTTCCGGGAGCTTCCCCCGGGGAGCGTCTACACCAGCCCCTTGATTCGCTGCCGGGAGACCGCCCGGCTGCTGGCGGCCTCCGGCGGGGAGCCCCAAGTGGTCCCGGGCCTGAGGGAGCTCTCCATGGGCTGCTGGGAGGGCCTCCCTTTTGAACAGATCCGCTGGGAGTACCCGGAGCTCTACCAGGCCCGGGGAGGGGACCACAGCCTGCAGCCCCCCGGGGCGGAGAGCTACCCCCGCGCCGCCGGGCGGATGGACAGGGCCCTGGCGGCCGTCGCCCAGGGGCTGGGCCCCCAGGAGGAGCGGGTGGCGGTGGGCCACAGCGGGGCGGTCCGGGCCTTCCTGTGCTGGATCACCGGGACCCCCTACGGGGAAAACCGCCGGTGGCGGCTGCCCCACGGGAGCGTCACGGTCCTGGAGGGGACGCCGGGGTGCTGGCGGCTGCTGGGGGCGGGCTATCCCCCCGACCGCCGCCCGGAGGACGGGGACATCGCCGCCCTGTGGGAGGCCTTCGGCGCCGGGGAGCAGGCCCAGGGCCACTGCCAGGCCGTGGCGGAGAAAGCGGTGTCCCTGTGCCGGAGGCTGGCCGCTGCTGGCCTTCCCCTGGACGAGGACCTGGTGCGCCGGGCGGCCCTGCTCCACGACCTGC
>CALWIE010000148.1 GCA_944380625.1 uncultured Clostridia bacterium | reverse complement strand
AGCGCAACCGTCAGACCGTGGAGATCACCATCAAGCAGCGGGGGATGATCTACCGGGCGGAGGAGACCGCCCTGGAGATGAACGAGGCGCTGGACCACGTGATCTCGGCCCTGGGCCGGCAGATCCGCCGGAACAAGACCCGGCTGGAGAAGTCCAAAAAAGTCAGCGCGGAGATCGAATCTCCCGACCCCCGGGAAGACAAACCCGACAAAGAGATGCACGCGGCGCGCACCAAGAGCTACTACGTCCGGGTGATGACCCCCGAGGAAGCCATCCTGCAAATGAACATGCTGGGCCACCAGTTCTTCATGTTCCGGGACGACGCCACCGGGGAGATCAACGTGGTCTACCGGCGCAAGGCAGGGGACTACGGCCTGCTGGTGCCGGAAGGCAAATGAGAAAAAACGAACAGTCGCGCGGAGGGGACCCGTCCCGGGTCCCCTCTTTTTGCGGCCTGAGGGAAAGGGAGAGACCATGAGAGACACAATGACCTTTTGCGTGCCCTGCCTCTTTGGGGTGGAGGGCTTGGTTGCCCAGGAGCTCCGGGAGCTGGGGCTTTCCGACGTTCGGGCGGAGAACGGCCGGGTGCTGTTTTCCGGCGGCTGGGCGGCCATGGTTCGGGCAAACCTGAACTGCCGCTTTGGGGAGCGGGTGCTCCTCCTGCTGGGGGAGTTCCCCGCCCGTTCCTTTGAGGAGCTTTTCCAAGGGGTAAAGGCTCTGCCTTGGGAGGATTTCCTGGGAAAAGAGGACCAATTCCCCGTGGCGGGAAGCTGCCTTTCCAGCCAGCTCCACTCGGTGCCCGACTGCCAGGCCATTGTGAAAAAAGCTGTGGTAGAGCGGCTGAAGACCCGCCACCGGATCTCCTGGTTCCCAGAGACGGGCCCCCTGCACCGGATCCGTTTCCGCCTGCTGAAGGACTCCGCCTCCCTGATGATCGACACCAGCGGCGAGGGGCTGCACAAGCGGGGCTACAGGGCCCAGTCCAACGAGGCCCCCCTCAAGGAGACCTTGGCTGCCAGCCTCTGCCAGCTCAGCCGCCTGCGGCCCGACGGCCATTTTATCGACCCCTTCTGCGGCTCCGGCACCCTCCTTGTGGAGGCGGCCCTGCTGGCCTGCCAGGTGGCGCCGGGGCTTCACCGCTCCTTTACCGCCCAGACCTGGGCGGACGTGCCCCCGGCCCTCTGGGACCGGGAACGGGAACTGGCCCGCTCCAAAGAGCGCCGGGACGCCGGTTTTTACGGGGAGGGGTTCGACATCGACCCCGCCGCCGTGGAGCTCACCCTGGAAAACGCCAAGAAGGCGGGGGTGGAGGATTTGATCTCCGCCCAGGCCCGGGACATCCGAAACTTCTCCCAAGAGGCCCGCTACGGGTGCGTGGTCTGCAACCCGCCCTACGGGGAGCGCCTGCTGGACCTTCAGCAGGCGGAGGAGCTCTATCGGGTGATGGGCCGGGTGTTTTCCCCGGGGCGGGGCTGGAGCTTTGGGATCATCACCCCGGACGGAGACTTCGAGGCCCTCTTCGGCCGCAGGGCCGACCGGCGGCGGAAGCTCTACAACGGGATGATCCAGTGCCAGTACTACCAGTACTTCAAGGGGGAGGGACCGTGCCGTGAACCTGCTGCGCCGCCTGCGGGGTGAGCTGGAGACCCCCCGGCTGGTTTTGCGCCGCTGGCGGGAAGGGGACCGGGAGGATTTTTTGGCCTTCGCGTCGGACCCGGAGGTGATGCTCTCCTCTGGCGCCCGCACCGCCCGCACCCCAGAGGAGCAGCGCACCGCCTTTGAGCGGGCCCTGCGGGACAGCGGCTGCTACGCCATTGTACCCAAGGAGACAGGACATCCCGCCGGGCAGATCAAATTCCAAAAGGACCTGTGCCGGCGGGGGGTGGAAAGCCTCTCCATCGGCTACGAGCTGGCCCGGGCCCACTGGGGCAGGGGCTATATGACCGAAGCCCTCCGGGCCATGGTGGAGCACGCCTTCGAGCACAAGGGTGTAGAGGTCCTCTCCATCAGCCATTTCGCCGGCAACGACCGCTCCCGCCGGGTGATCGAAAAGTGCGGCTTCCGCCGGGAGGGGGTGTTTCTGCGGGCCTTCCGCCGGGGGGACGGGGCCGTTTTTGACAACGTGTGCTATTCCCTTCTCCGGGAGGAGTACTTCGCCTGCCCGGAGCGCTACAAAAACCCCGGCCCCTCCCGCCCCTGAACCCCCGGGGAAACCCGAGGCCTCCTCTAAAAAGGAGCTCGGTTTCTGTCGCGCCGGGGGAGGATCCAAAGAAATATGAACTATTTGTTAAGAAGGTGTTGCAACGGGCAGGGGAATTTATTATACTTAGAGACGAAAAATTGGAAAGGAGCTGCTTCCATGAACCACAATCAAACCGCCGTGGGTTACCTGCCGGAGGAGCGGCCTGGCTTTGTCAAGCTGATCCTCTACGCCATCCAGCAGGTGATCGTCATGTTCCCCGCCACTGTCACAGTGGCCCTGGTCACAGGCTTTCAGGTGTCCACCACCATTTTTGCCAGCGGCCTTGCCACCCTGTGCTTTATCCTGATCACCGGCCGGAAGATCCCCCTGTACTACGGCTCCAGCTTCGCGTACCTGACCGCCATCGCCAGCATGTGCGCGGCAGAGGGCTTTGAAAAGGTGGACGGCATCCTGCCCACCGAGGCCATCCAGTACGCCCAGTTCGGCATCATCTGCTCGGGCCTGATCTCCATTGCCGCAGGCCTTCTGGTGCGCTTTTTCGGCAAGAAGGTGGTGGAGACCATCCTGCCCGCGTCCATCACCGGCCCCGTGGCCATGATCATCGGCCTGACCCTGGCGGGCAACGCCCTGTCTGACGCCATCCCCGCCGCCACCGAAGGCGCCACCGCCGAGACTGTGGCCTGGACCGTGGTGGCCCTGGTCACGCTGCTGTCCACCATCCTCTACTCCCGCTACCTGAAGGGCTTTTTGGGCCAGCTGCCCCTGCTGCTGGGGGTCATCACCGGCAGCATTGTGGCGGGCATCTTCTTCGCCGCGGGGACCAACCTGTTCCGGGCCGTGCCCGCCGCCGCCCTGGACGCCTCCCTGTGGAAGCTGGGGGACGGCTCCATCTTCGCTGTGCCCGCTTTCTCCCTGCCCAAGGTCTCCTGGACCTCTGTGGCGGCCATCATGCCCATCGCCATTGCCACCATCCCCGAGTCCACGGCCCACATGTACCAGCTGGACATCTATGTCAATGACGTGGCCAAGCGCAAGGGCAGCAAGAAAAAGTATGACCTCATCAACCTCCTGGACCGCAACCTGATCGGCGACGGCATCTGCGATATGATCTCCGGCGTGGTGGGCGGCCCCGCTGGCACCAACTACGGTGAGAACATCAGCACCATGGCCATCACCAAGGTGTTCTCCGTGCCGGTGCTGGCAGCTGCGGCTGTGATCGCCATGGTGGTCAGCTTCTTCACTCCCCTCATCCAGGTGATCTACGGCATCCCCCTGGCCGTCATCGGCGGCCTGGAGGTCTACCTGTTCGGCGCCATCGCCGCCCAGGGCATCGCCATCATGATCGAGAAGAAGGTGGACATGTTCTCCTCCAAGAACATCGCCGTCATCGCCTCCATCATGGTCATTGGCATCGGCGGCCAGTACGCCTTCGGGGGCAACATCCCCTTCTTCGGCCTGCAGGTGCCCTGCATCGCCGGCGCCGCCATCTTCGGTATCCTGCTCAACCTCCTGCTGAACATCGGCGAGAAGCGCAAGGCTGCCAAAGAGAACTGAATTCCATCAGAACCGCACCGATCCCCCCGGCTCCCGGGGGGATCTTTTTTTCTGTCCCCTCCGGCTCTCCCCGCCCCGGCTGGAGTGCCCCACCCCCATCTGCGAAAGGCGCCTGCGTGCCCTGGGAGGGCCCTCCAGAACTTATGTCTTTCCTCCTTGTCATTATAAAGAGAGGGGAATAGGGAGGCTCCTTTTCCGCTGCCAGAACCGCCCCGGTGTGGTAGAATGAAGGCTGGAGAGGGGGAGGAACATGCTACAGGAGCTAAACGGGAAGGCCGTGGAATTGGGGCGGCCGGTAGATCTTTCTTTTTTGGCGGACTACGGGGAAGTGTTCGCCGTGTTTGACCAGAACGACTCGGGCAACGTGAGCTTCGGCGTGAGAAACGGGAAGGAGCGGTATTTCCTCAAGGTGGCGGGTCTTGCCACGGCCCGGGGAGCGGTGAGCCCCCAGGAGGCGGTGGAAAACCTGCGCCGGGCGGAGACCGTCTACCGGGACCTGGCCCATCCCCACCTGGTGCGGCTGCGGGAGGCAGGGGCCAAAGGAGACTTGTTCTGGCTGGTCTTCTCCTGGCAGGAAGGGGAGTGCCTGTACGACCACTGGAATTTCGACCGGTACCAGCGGGAGGGGCTGCCCTCCCCCAGGGAGCGGTTCCGGGCCCTCCCCGCCGGGGAAAAGCTGGCTGCCCTGGCTCCGGTGATAGATTTCCTGGCCCAGGCGGGGGAGCGGGGCTACGCTGCTGTGGACTTCTACGACGGCAGCCTGCTCTACGATTTTTCCCAGAAGAGGATGACTGTCTGCGACGTGGATTGCTTCCGCAAGCTTCCCTTTTCCAACCCGGTGGGGGAGAGGTACTGGGGCAGCACCCGGTTGAAGGCCCCAGAGGAGTACCGGCTGGGGGCGCCCATCGGCAGGGAGACGGCGGTGTTCACCCTGGGGGCGCTGCTCTTTCACCTGTTTGGCTGGTACCTGCCCCAGGAACTGGAAGCCATGCGGGAGAACCGGGCGTTTTTTCCCTGCCCCAGGGAGCGCTGGCAGCTGGGGGAGCACACCTACCAAGTGGCGAAGCAGGCCGCCTCTTCCGCCCCCGGGGACCGGTTCCCCGCAGTGGGGCGGATGGAGGCCGCCTGGAAGGAGGCCCTGGCCCGGGAGGGCGGGGCAGAGGAGGGTTTTCAGTGAAAGAAACCGTGGGAAAAGTCTTTGAAAAGCTCTCCCTGGAAGGGGAGGCCCTCTCGGGGCTGTATTGGGAGGACTGCCTGTTCCAGGGCTGTTCCTTTACCGAGGTCATTCTGGAAAACTGCGGCTTTTCCGGGTGCCAGTTCCGGGACTGCCGGGTCTCGGCCCCCAAGCTCCAGAACGTGGCCATGCTCTCCTGCAATTTTCAAAATTGCAGCCTGTCGGGGGTGGACTGGTCCGCCCTTTTGGAAGAGCGCAAGCGGGACATGGGATTTCTCCCCTTCGACAGGCTGGAGGGCTGCTCCCTGCGCCACTGCCTGTTCTTCGGCCTGGATCTCAAAAAGGCCTGCTTTTCCGGGATGGACCTCTCCTACAGCGCCTTTGAGGGCTGCGACCTAAAGGAGGCGGATTTTTCCCGGTGCAAGCTCCGTGGAGCCTCTTTTTCCCAAAACGACATGTCCCAGGCGGACTTCCGGGAGGCCACGGACTACCTTTTCTCCCTGGAGGGCAACCGGGTGAAAGGGGCCCGCTTCTCCATGCCCGAGGCGGCAAACCTTCTCTTGGCCCTGGGGATCGCGGTGGAAGGGCTCTGATACAGCAAGGCTGCCCCGTAAAAGGGGGCGGCCTTTTTCGCTTTTTAAAGGGGACCATTCATAAACAATTTACAAATAGCTTCTTGACTTTTGCTGACCTAAGTGGTACATTATAAACATGGATTAGCACTCGGACCAAAAGAGTGCTAAAACAAGCGGAGGTGAAAAGTGTGGAGCTTACGCCGCGAAAAGAGCGCATCCTGTCCTCCGTGGTCGCCGGCTATGTGAAAAGCGGCGAGCCCGTGGGCAGCAAGGCAGTAGCGGAAGAGGTGGGCGTTTCCTCGGCCACCGTGCGCAACGAGATGGCCGACCTGATCGAGCTGGGCCTTCTGGAGCAGCCCCACACCTCCGCAGGCCGGGTCCCCTCCCAACGGGGATACCGGGAATATGTGGACCACCTGATGAAAGTCTCCCCCTTAGGGGAGGAGGAGCGGCGCACCTTTGACTCCATGCTCCTGGCAGGCTCCTACGACCCCGAGCACCTTCTGGCCCGGGCGTCCCGGCTGCTGGCGGGCGTTACCCGCTGCGTGGGCGCGGCGACCACACCCAGCGGCGACGCCGCCCAGATACGAGCCGTGCAGTTTGTGCAGACCAGCCGCCGCACCGCCATGCTCATCCTCATGAGCTCGGCGGGCACCATGAAAAACCGGGTGTTCCACTGCGACTTCGATCTTACAAACGACATCCTCCGGGTTTTTTTCCGGGTGTTCAACGGGAAGCTTGCAGGGAAGAACGTCTCCGACATCACCCCCGCGTTCCTGCAGGGGATCGGGGTCTCCCTGGGGCAGATGTACGTCCTGGTGGGCGCCCCCCTGCGGGCGCTGCTGGAGGTGGCCCGGGACACCATGCGCTCGGAGATCTACTTAAACGGGCAGATGAACCTGCTGTTCTATCCCGAGCTGGAGCCAAACGGCGCCCGCCGGGTGATGGACTTCCTGGAGCGCCGGGAGGACGTGGCCGCCCTGCTGCGGCAGCGCCCGGGCCAGACGGCCATTCTGATCGGCCGGGAGATGGGCAGGCCCGAGCTGGATAAAACCTCCCTGGCGGTGTCACGCTACCTGGTGGACGGCCAGGACGCCGGGGCCCTGGCGGTGCTGGGGCCGGTGCGCATGGATTACCCCCGGGTGGCCGCCGTGCTGGAATACGTGAGCGAGCAGACAGGAAGGCTTCTCACGGTGCTCAGCCGGGAGGAGTAAAAAAGGTAGAAACGCTTCCCAAGGGGGAGCGGTTTTATAGAAGGGAGCCGGGAATATGGCAAAGGACAAAAAGAGAGAACCGGAGCAGGCGCCGGAGGTCCAAGAGCAGGCGCCGGAGGCTTCGCAGCCCCAGGAGGCTGCCGTCTCTGAGGAGGAGACAGAGCTTCAGAAGCTCCGCAAGGAGTTTGAGGAGCACAAGCAGCAGCACTTGCGGGTGCTGGCCGAGTACGACAATTTCCGCAAGCGCAGCCAGAGCGAGAAAAACGCCATCTACAACAATGCCGTCTCCGACACGGTCAAGGAGCTTCTCCCCATTGCCGACAACATCGAGCGGGCCCTCGCCCAGGAGAACGCCTCCGCCGAGGACATGAAAAAGGGCGTGGAGATGATCGAAAACCAAATCAAGGCCTGTTTTGAGAAGCTGGGCCTCTCCGAGATGGGGCAGGTGGGGGAGGCCTTCGATCCCAACCTCCACAACGCCGTGGCCCACATCGACGACGAGGCCTTGGGCGAGAACGTCATCGCAGCCGTGTACCAAAAGGGCTATAAGCTGGGGGACCGGGTGGTCCGCCACGCCATGGTCCAGGTGGCCAATTGACAGAGCAAGTCCAACACATTGACATATACGAAATTCTGAAACGATATTTTAGAGAACAAAGGAAGGTAGTTTACTATGGCAAAGACAATCGGCATCGACTTGGGTACAACAAACTCCTGTGTGGCTGTTATCGAGGGCGGCGAGCCCGTAGTTATCCCTAACGCGGAAGGGGCCCGCACCACTCCCTCTGTGGTGGCCTTCTCCAAGACCGGCGAGCGCATGGTGGGCCAGGTGGCAAAGCGCCAGGCCATCACCAACCCGGAGCGCACCGTGTCCTCCATCAAGCGGGAGATGGGCTCCAACTACAAGGTGACCATCGACGGCAAGAGCTACACCCCCCAGGAGATTTCCGCCATGATTCTCCAGAAATTGAAGGCAGACGCCGAAGCCTACCTGGGCGAGGCTGTCACCAGCGCCGTCATCACCGTGCCCGCTTACTTCACCGACGCCCAGCGCCAGGCCACCAAGGACGCCGGCAAGATCGCCG
>CALWIE010000147.1 GCA_944380625.1 uncultured Clostridia bacterium | reverse complement strand
GGGGACGGCGCACGGCTGCGGGCGGCTCGGTCTCCACGCTCACCTCAGAGACGCCGGGCTCCGTCTCGCCCAGGGAGAAGGCCTCCACCACGCCGGGCAGCTGGCTCACCTGCGGCACCAGCTCCTGCTCCGGGGCCTCCGCCCGCAGGGTCAGCCGGTGCTCGGGGGACAGGTCGTGGGCCAAGGTGTCCGTGGCGCCGTCGGCCACCAGCCGGCCGTTGTTGATGACAATAATCCGCTCGCACACCGCCTGCACTTCCGACAAAATGTGGGAGCTGAGAATCACCGTGTGGTTGCGGCCCAGGGTCTTGATCAAGGCCCGGATCTCAATGATCTGCTTGGGGTCCAAACCCACGGTAGGCTCGTCCAAAATCAGCACCGGGGGATTGCCGATCAGCGCCTGGGCAATGCCCACCCGCTGCTTATAGCCCTTGGAGAGGTTGGCAATCAGCCGGTTGTACACGTTGTCGATCTTCACCAGCCGGCAGATCTCCTTGATGTGCTTTTCCCGGGGAAGCTTGGTCTTTTTCAGTTCGTACATAAAGTACAGGTATTCCTTCACCGTCATGTCCTGATACAGCGGGGGCTGCTCGGGCAGGTAACCAATCTGGCGCTTGACCAGGTTGGGGTCTTCCAGAATGCTCTTGCCGCCCACCGTCACCTCGCCGGAGGTGGCGGAGAGATAGCCCGTGACAATGTTCATGGTGGTGGATTTTCCCGCGCCGTTGGGCCCCAGGAAGCCCACAATGGTGCCCTCCTGGATTGTAAAGCTCACGCGATCCAGCGCCAGGTTCTGGCCGTAGCGCTTGGTGAGGTTCTTGACCTCGATCATATCCGTGATCCCTCCTGTTTTCCATGTTGATCCTTGTGCCGGGTCCCAGGGAGGGACAGCCGGACATTTTAAACGGATTTCATTTTATTCTATCTTTGTGAACATTTTGTGAAAGCCTGGTGATTCTTTTGTTGGATTCTCCCATTCCCGGTTGACGGCGGCCGTTTGCATAGTCTACAATAGGATTGTAACAAAGATCCGGCTTCACAGAAAGCCAACCTTTCCCTCACCCCCTATGGAGGAGGAAAAAAGAGGAGCTTCACAGATAGTTAAAACTTGCCCACGCCCCTTGCGGGCAAGAAAATACAGACGCCATTGTCACTGTAAAAGTTTAAATTTCAAAGGAAGAAGGGATTCCCCATGGCAGAGATCCGGCCCTTCAAGGCCCTGCGTTACAATTTGGAAAAAGCGGGCTCCATTCAGGAGCTCACCTGTCCGCCCTACGACATTGTCAGCGAAGAACAGCGGCAGCAGTATCTGGGCCGCAACGGCTACAACGTGATTCGGCTGGAGCTTCCCAAAGAGGGGGCAAACCCCTACCGGGAGGCCGCCCGCACCTTAAACCTCTGGCGCTCCGAGGATGTGCTCCAGCTGGACATGGAGGCAGGCTTCTACCTCTATGAGGAGGAGTTCCTCTCCCAAGTGGACCAAGGGGAGACCCGCCGGGTGCTGGGCCTGGTGTGCCGGGTGCGGCTGGAGGACTTCCAAAACGGGGTGATTCTGCCCCACGAGGAGACCCTCTCCAAAGCTAAGGAGGACCGGTTCCAGCTGCTTTCCGCCACCCGCTGCAACTTCAGCTCCATCTCCTCCCTCTACCACGACGAGGGGGGCGTCACCCGCCAGCGGCTGCTGCACCTGAAGGAGACCTGCCCGCCCCGGTACGATTTCTCCGACGGCCTGGTGACCCACCGGCTGTGGGTGATCAACGACCCGGTGGTCCTCGCCGCCCTCCAGGAGGACTTTGCCGGGCGCAAGCTCTACATCGCCGACGGCCACCACCGCTACGAAACAGGCCTGCGCTACCGGGATACCCTGCGGGAGCAGGGGGTGTACAGCCCCGGCAGCGAGTACATTCTCATGACCTTGACCGACATGGCCGACCCGGGCCTGACCGTATTCCCCACCCACCGGCTGGTGCGGGGCCTGGACCACTTCCAGCAGGAAGACCTGCTGGAAGCCTGCCGGGAGCACTTCGACCTGCTGCCCCAGAGCTCCCTGCGCCAAAGCCAGGAGACCTTGGAGTCCCTCTATCGGGAGGGCCGCCACGCCTTTGCCCTGTACGCCGGCGGCGCCTACACGGTGCTGGCCCTGCGGGATCCCCAGGTGATGGCGGACCTGCTGCCGGACAAGAGCCCGGCCTACCGGCTGCTGGACGTTTCCGTGCTCCACAGCCTGGTGCTGGAGCGCCACCTGCACATTGACAAGGAAAACATGGCCAACCAGAAAAACCTGACCTACACCCGCTCCGCAGAGGAGGCAGTGGCCTCCGTGGACCAGGGGGAGAGCCAGTGCTGCTTCCTGCTGAACCCCACCCGGGTGGAGGAGATCGGCCAGGTGGCCCAAAACGGGGAGAAGATGCCCCAGAAATCCACCTATTTCTATCCCAAACTAATCACCGGTCTGGTGATCAATTCCCTGGAAGATTAAATGTCCGCCCCCTGGCGGGGGCGGGTCTCCCTTTTCCCCAAGTTAATCACCGGCCGGGGGCCATTCTCTGGAAGGGGAAGCTTCCGCCCCCTGGCGGGGGCGGCTTTCCCTTTTCCCCAAGTTGATCACCGGCCGGGGGCCATTCTCTGGAAGGGGAAGCTT
>CALWIE010000146.1 GCA_944380625.1 uncultured Clostridia bacterium | reverse complement strand
GTTTGGTTCAAACGAAGCTTTTTGAAAAAAGGAAGCGCCTTCCAGATTAGTATAATCCCTTCTTTCAGCAAAAACAACAGCCGGATGGAAGCTTTGCCAGAAAAAACCACTTGGTGCTCTTCCCCTTGGTAATCCAGGTCCACGCTCACCCGCCGCCTCTTTCCCGGCCGCCAGTGGAACAGGGCGCCGCAGCAGGCGTAAACTACCGCGCAGACCTGGCCGTAGAGGACAGCGGCCGCGGCGGCGTCCTCCCTGCCTGCCAGGCGGATGTAAAGGTCGAAGCTTTTCAGGCGGGTGTGCCGTAAGAGCCCACCGGAAGAGTCCTTCACCGCCTGGGCCAGCTCTTTGAGGGACTGCAAAAAGCCCTCCAGTCCCTCCCGCCGGAGCAGGGCCCGAAGCTTTTTTAAAAGCCCTTCTGACGGGGCCTCCGCTTCCCTGGGGATGTCCTCCTGCCCGGGGGGCGCCTCCTCTTCCCGGCTCCCGGCAAGGGGAAATTTGAAAAACAGGTAGCGGGCCTGCCCGGAAAAAGAGCCCCGGAAGGAGACATCTAAGGAGACGGGCGCGAGCAGCAGAAAGGCCGCCAGCAACAGCACCGCCCCTATAATCCAAATCGCCACCATGGGTCACACGGCCTTTCCAAAAAAATGGGCTACGCCTCCTCGCTGGGAGGAGTCCCCTCTTCCTCATTTCCGGGAGGGGGAGGAAGCTCGTCCAGGGAGGAGAGCTGAAAACAGCGCAAAAACGTCTCGGTGGTGCCATACAGCAGCGGGCGGCCCGGCAGTTCCAGCCGGCCCCGTTCCTCTAAAAGGCCTTTTTGCATCAGGCTGCTGATGACGCCGGAGCAGTCCACTCCCCGCACCTGCTCCACAAAGGCCTTGGTGGCCGGCTGGTTGTAGGCGATCACCGCCAAAACCTCCATGGCCGCCTGGGACAGGGGCGTGCTCCGCTTCAAGTCCAACGCCTCCCGCACCGGCTGGGCGTAGGCGGGGTTCGTGCAAAACTGTGCGGTCTCCCCCAAGCGGAGCAGGTGGATGCCGCTTTCCGGGGTGTTGTATTTTTCTTGCAGGGCAGAGACAGCCCCTTCGATCGCCGGGGTCCGCACGCCTAGCACCTGGGCCACCCGGTCCAGGGAGACAGGCTCGCCCCCCGCAAAGAGGATAGCCTCCGTCTTGCCCATAAGCTCTTGCTGATTCAGTGTCTTTTCCCCCAGTCCATCAATTTTACCACGCTGCCATCCCCATCCCCCTCAATGCGCAGGCGCTTGTTTTTCACCAGCTCCAGCACAGCCAGGAAGGCGGCCACCCGCTGGGAACGCCCGCGCTTAGAGAGAAAGAGCTCCCGGTAGGAGATCGACTTTTTTCCCCACAGCTGGCGGAGGATGGCCACCGCCTGGGAGGCAACCGAGACGATCTTCCGGGAGACCAGGGCCGAAAAACTCTCCGGCTTGGGAGGCAGAAGGCTTTTTCCTTTGCCCCAGGCTGCCGAAAGGGCCTGGGCGATCTCCACGGGGTCGTGGATCCTTTTGTAAGTGGCGTCTACAGGCAAGGGCTCCGGAGGGCGCACCAGCAGGTCAAAGGAGCACCGCCCCCCCAGTTGGGCCGCCGCCCGCTTGCACTGCTCGTACTCCAAAAGCTGGCCCGTCAGCTCGGCCCGGGGATCCTCCTCGTCCTCCTGGCGGGGCAGCAGGGACGCGGCTTTGATCTGCACCAGCCGGGCGGCCATTTCCAGAAAGTCGCTGGCCACGTCCATATCCGCCGCCTGCATCTGGTCGATCTGCTCCATGTACTGGTCCAAAAGGTCCGCGATGGGGATGTCGTAAATATCCAATTTATTTTTGGCGATCAAGGAGAGCAGCAGGTCCAAAGGCCCCTCGAACACCTCCAGGTGGTATTGGAGCTTTTCCATAGGTCACAGCACCCCAAACAGCCGGAAGGGCGCCTCCGCCAGAGAGAAGATGATCCGGGCAAAAAAGCTCTGGGCTGTGTACAGGGGGCCGGACAGGGCCCCTGAGAACATCAAAAGGAACATGGCCATGACGAACACGTTCTGATACCGGTAATAGGTGTAGAGGGCCCGACTGCTGAGGAAGGCGGCCACGATCCGGGAGCCGTCCAGGGGCGGCATGGGGATGAGGTTGAACACCGCCAGGGAGATATTCACCACCACATAGTAGTAGAAGACATTGTATAAAAACTGGGTAAAGCCGTTATAGGGGGCGAAGGCAGCCATAAGGGCTACCAGGAAGGCCCCCACCAAGGCCGCCAGCAAGTTGGAGACAGGCCCAGCCAGGGCGGTGATCGCCATGTCCCGCCGGGGCTTTTTGAAATAGCGGCTGTCCACCGGCACAGGTTTGGCCCACCCAAAGCCAAAGAGGATCAGGGCCACCGCGCCCACCGGGTCCACGCTGGCCAGGGGATTAAAGGTGAGGCGCCCCTCCAGCTTGGCGGTGGGGTCCCCCAGCTTATTGGCCACCCACCCGTGGGCAAACTCGTGCAGCGGCAGGATGCACAGGATCACAAACACCACGGAAATCACCTGGGCCAAAACGGCCCAGACATCCACATGCCGGCCCGCGGCCAGGCTTTGGATCACATCAAAAAGCATAGGATACCTCCTTTTTCAAATTGGATTATACCCTATTTCCCGGGAAACTGCAATTCCTTTGAAAAAAAACTTGCATTTCCCGGGGAAACCTGCTATAATTCTTATCGTTGCAAATTTGGAGTTATCTCGCTTTTAAGGAGGTGCAGTTATGGCAAAATGTGATTTCTGCGGCAAGGACGTGTCCTTTGGCATCAAGGTTTCCCACTCCCACCGGCGTTCTAACCGGACCTGGAAGCCCAACATCAAGCGCGTGAAGGCGGTTGTCAATGGGACCCCCAAGCGCGTGTACGCCTGCACCCGTTGCTTGCGTTCCGGCAAAGTGACCCGGGCTGTGTAAGCTGGGCGCCGGATATTCACGGCTGAGAAAGCTAGGGCCATTCCCCAAAGGGAATGGCCCTTTTTCTCGGCTTTTTTCATTTTTTAAGGGCTCAGCCAAAGGGGCGCTCTTTCGTGAGGGCGGCAAGGTCCCCCTCCTCAAAACGCCGGAGGATCTCCCCTGCCAGCCCCTGGGCCTCCCCGTACAGCTCAAAAAAGCTCTGCCGGGAACGCTCCCCCTCTGGCCCCCAGGGCTCGTTTCCCACATTGGCGAAGTCTATGTCTTCCCTTTCGGTGAGGGGCACAAAGTGGCTGGAGAGCACGTGGGGCCCCCGTTTTTCCAGCCGGTCCAAAAACCGCTTTTTCAGGCCGGTTCGGTCATTTACCAAAGAGAAGATAAAATGGGCGTCCCGGGTGGCTTGGAAGATCAGCTCCTCGGAGAGGCTTTCCCCGTACAGCGCGGCGAGGACCTCCTGGTACAGCCGGGCGATCTGCCGCTGCACCGCCTCGTTTTGGGGGAACATGTGCTTTAGCTGCACTTCCGAGGGGAGCTTGCCCGTCTCAAAGCGGAGGATGATGGCGTCTAAGGCAGCCTCAATCTCCCCGTGAAGGGTGCCCGGCGTCTCCCGGGGGAATTGCCGAAGCAGTTCCCGGGCCCTCCCGTTGACGTAGGGGTGGGCGGTGGAATCCAGGGCGTAGTGGCAGACAAAGCCCATCACGTAGGAGCGGTAGACTTTTCCAGGGTGCCTTTTGAGAAAGTCCCGCAGGGCGCCCAGCACCTTTGAGGGGCGCTCCTCGTGGAGGCGAGTCCCAAAGTCCTGGAGGGAACGCCCCCTTTGGAAGGGCAAAAACCGGTGGCAGAAGAAAAAGTCCGGTCCCTGGGCCCCCCAGGCAAAGGCGCAGGGATCCAGGTCCTCTTTGTCCGGCAGCTGTTCTAGGACATTTTGGGCGAAGTAGTAGTGGGTCAAACAGGCAGGCATAGGGAATCCTCCTTCAGGTTGCGTCGTCTTGGGGGGAAAAGCTTCCGGTCCAGGGAAAGGCGCGCAGCCAGTCCTCTGGGAAGGGGCAGCGGAAAAACCGGTCCACCCCCAGGGGCGGGCAGGAAAGGCGCATCCATCCGCAGTGGAGCGCCTGCCGGGCGAGAAGGCCCCTCTCCCCTCCGTAGAGGTCGTCCCCCGCCAGGGGATGGCCCAGGTGGGCCATGTGTACCCGGATCTGATGGGTGCGTCCCGTCTCCAGGGAGAGCTCCAACAGGGTGTGGCCCTCTCCTGTGGCCAGGGCCCTCCAGCAGGTGGCCGCAGGGAGCCCGCCCTCCTCGCAGCGGCGGCGGATTTTGCTGCCGGGCTCCAGGCCGATGGGCTCCCGGATCTCCCCCACCCCGGAAAGGGTCCCCTGGCACACGGCATAATACCCCTTTTCCACCTGGGCCGACGAGACCGCAGCCCGGCTCTTCCCTATGGCCACAAGTCCGCTGGTGTCCCGGTCCAGCCGGTACAGGGGACGAAACACCGGGGACTGGCCCGTCTCCTGGTAGTGGTGAGCCACCCGGTTGAGCAGGCTGTCCCTGCTGTGGCCCGGAGAGGGGTGGACGGGCATTTGGGCAGGCTTGTTCACCACCAGGTAGTCCTCTGTCTCCCAGAGGATCTCCAAAGGCCCCGCCACAGGCTCGTAAGCGGCCTCCTCCCGGGGGAGCCGCAGGGCGAGAATGTCCCCCTCGGCCAACAGGTCAACGCTCCGGCAGGGGACGCCGTTGCGGGAAATCCCCCCGGGCAGGTGTTTCTGCTTTACAAAGGCCCGGGAGGAGAGCCCCAGCCTCTGGCGGCAGAAGTCCTTCACCGTTCTGCCCGCCCATTCGGCGGGAATCACATAGGAGAGAGTGCGGCTCATCTGTCCCGGGTGGCCAAAGAGCGGGCCAGCTCCCGCAAAAAGCCGGTGTCCCCGGAAAAGACGGAAAGGGCCTCTTCCGCCTGGGCAGTGTAAGAGCACACCAGCCTTTGGGCCTCCTCCACCCCCAGCAGGGAGACGTAGTTGCGCTTGTCCCGGGCGGAGTCCATCCCCACGTTTTTCCCCAGGGCGGCCGCGTCCCCCAGGACGTCCAAGACGTCGTCCCGGATCTGGAAAGCCATGCCCAGGCCCTCCGCGTAAGAACGGGCCCCTTGGAGGGCCTCCTCCCCGGCTCCCGCCGCAATGCAGCCCAGCTGGCAGGCGGCGGAGATCAAAGCCACCGTCTTGCCCTGGTCCATCTCCCGCAGCAGGGAGAGGTCCACCTCCTGGCCCTCAGAGCTCAGGTCGATGCACTGCCCTCCCACCATGCCGGCGGCGCCGGCGCACTGGGCCAAGACGCGGGCGCCCCGCACACCGTCCGCCGGAGGGCCGGAAAAGGCCAGCACCTGTTCAAAAGCCCCGGTCAAAAGGCCGTCTCCGGCCAAAAGGGCCGTGGCCTCCCCAAAGACCTTGTGGTTGGAGGGTTTTCCCCGCCGCAGGTCGTCGTCGTCCATGCAGGGCAGGTCGTCGTGGACCAGGGAGTAGGTGTGGACCATCTCCACGGCGCAGGCAAAGGGAAGGGCCTGCCGGGGGTCCCCGCCGCAGAGCTCGGCGAAAGCCAAAACCAGCACAGGGCGCACCCGTTTTCCCCCCAGAAGGAGGCTGTAGCGCATGGCTTCCCACACGGCCCGGTCTCGGGCCTTTTCATCCGGCAGGGGGACGGCGGCCGATAAGGCTTCCTCTACAAGGGCCAGATAGTTCTCATAGGTCTTCTTCATGGCTTTCCTCCCCGCTGTCCGCGATCTTTTGCAGCTGCGTGACTTTCTGCTCCGCCCTGTCCAACATCTGGTAACACTGGGCGGAGAGCTTCGCGCCCTCCTCAAAGAGCTTCATAGAGCTCTCTAGGGATTCCTCCCCGTTCTCCAATTTTTCCACGATCCCTTGCAGCCTCTCCATGGCCTCTTCAAACTTCAGCTTCGCCATCGGGCTCCACCTGCCTTTCTAAAACTTCCGCCCAGAGGGCCCCCTGTTCCAGGCGGATGTGGATCCGCTCTCCCAAAGAGGCCTCTTTGGCGTTTTTCAGCACATTCCCCCCGCTGCCCTCTACCACGGCGTATCCCCGGGAGAGCACCCCCAGGGGGCTCAGAACGTCCAGGCGGCCCGCCAGGGCGGCCAGATCCCGCCGTCCTTCCTGGGCCCGCTGGGCCGCTCCGTCAAAAAGCCTCCGGGAAAGCACGTCCACCTGGGCCCGGCGCCCCTTTACATAGGCCTGGGAGCTTCCCAGAGGAGAGGACTGAAGCAGCAGGTCCAGGTTCTGGCGCAAATATTCCACCAGCCTGCCCGCCTCCTCGTGAAAGTAGCGGTGGTACGCAAGCACTTGGGCCATCTGCTCCCGCCAGTCCGGGGTGCACAGTTCCGCCGCCGCGCTGGGGGTGGGGGCCCGCAGGTCCGCCACAAAGTCGCAGATGGTGTAATCCGTCTCGTGGCCCACAGCGGAGACCACCGGCGTCGAGCACCGGGCCACCGCCCGGGCCACCGCCTCCTCGTTAAAGGCCCACAGATCCTCCAGGGACCCGCCGCCCCGGCCCAGGATGATCACGTCGCAGGACCCGTACCGATCCAAGGCCTCCAGGGCACCGCTGATCTCGCGGGGGGCCCGATCCCCCTGGACCAGCACCGGGGCCAGGAGGATCTCCGCCAGGGGCCACCTGCGGGCCGTGATCTGCAAAATGTCCCGCACAGCCGCCCCTGTGGGGGAGGTGACCACCCCGATCCGCTGGGGAAAAGCGGGAATGGGCTTTTTGAGCTCCTGGGCAAAGAGGCCCTCCGCCTCCAGGCGGGCCTTGAGCTGCTCGTAGGCAAGGCTCAGGGCCCCCACGCCTTCGGGCTGCATGTCCTCGGCGTAGAGCTGGTATTGGCCGGAGGGCTCGTACACGGATACCCGCCCGCGGATGAGCACCTTCATGCCATCCTGGGGGCGGAACTTCAGCCTGCGGGCCGCCGAGGCAAACATCACCCCTTTGAGGACGGATTTGGAGTCCTTCAAGGAGAAGTACAGGTGCCCCGAGCGGTAGTGGTCGGTAAAATTGGAAAGCTCCCCCGAGACCAGCACGTCCTGAAGCCGCCCATCCCCTTCCAGCAGGGACTTGATGAAAAAATTCACCTGTGAGACTGTGAGCGCCACTGGTTTCATAGTCCAAACCTCTTTTTCCATCCCAAAATGGCCACGCCGGCGGCGTTGTCCGAAGAGAACTCCGGCGCGGCGAAACAGGCCTTATACTTTTCCCCCAGGCGCTTCCGCAGCAGGGAGTTGGAACACACCCCGCCGGAAAATACCACCGGGAGATCCCCCAGCTCGTCCAACAGCCGCTGGCACATCCGGTCTAGGACGGCGCAGATGGCGTCCAGGCAGTGCCGGGCCACCTCCGGATGGGAGGCGCCCTTTTCCAGCAGGGCCCTGCACTGGTTTTCTATCCCGGAAAGGGAACAGTCCCGGCCCTTGAGCACAGGCCGGTAGGAGGTCTTCCCCTCCCAGGCCAGGGCAAGCTTTTCCAGCTCCGGGCCGCAGGGGAAAGAGAGCCCCAGCATAAGGCCCACCCGATCCACCGCCTGGCCGGCTTTCAGGTCCAGGGACCGGGCTGCCACCTGGGCGTGGGGGATCCCCTCCCGGTCCGGCTTGACCAAGAGGGCCTCTGTGGTGCCCCCGGACACGTGGAAAGCCAGGAATTCCCCCTCTAAAAGCTCCAGCCTTCCGGCGGAGTACAGGGCGGCGGCGATGTGCCCCTGCTGGTGGGCGCAGGCCTCGACCGGCACCCCCCAGGCCTTGCCCACAAGCTCCCCCGGCCCCTTGCCCACCAGGAAACAGGGCATGTAGGAGCCCTCTTCCTCGCAGGGAAAGACAGAGACCCCCACTGCCGCCGGAGGGTGGCCGGGCTCCTCCAGCAGGGGGCCCAGCACCTGGGGAAGCTGGCGCACATGGTGGAACACCGCGTCGCTCTGGCGCAGGCCCTTCTCCCCGGGCTTTACGGGCAAGAGCTTTTTTTCGTTGCGCAGCACCCGTTCCCCGTCGAACAGGGCGGCCGAGGTGGTGTAGTTGCTGGTGTCGATCCCCAGGGCGCGCTCACCGCCCATGGGGGCCGCCCTCCTCTTCCGCACAAGGCAGTTCTCTGGCAATGGAGGCCAGCACCCCGTTGATGTAAGGCGCGTCGTCCTTGCCGCCGTAGACCTTGCCCAGTTCCACAGCCTCGTTGATGGAGACGCTGCTGGGGATGGAGCTGTCCCACAGCATCTCGTACACTGCCAGCCGCAGCAAAGCCAGCGCCACCTTGGAAAGGCGGCGCAGGCTCCACCCCCGGATGTGGCCCTCAATGGCGCTGTCGATCTCCCCCTGGTGTTCTTCCACGCCCAGGGCCTCATTCTCCGCGAAGGCGCTGGGCACAAAGTCCCGGGCCTCCGCCGCGTCGTGCAGGATGCTGTCGATGGTCTCGCCCCGCACGGCCTGCTCAAATACCAGGATAAAGGCCTGTTCTCTTTCTTCCCTTCTTGTCATTTGGAAAACCTCCCCCACAAAACTAAAAAGCCCGCCGCTTTTCCGCGGTGGGCTCTGCAAAGGCAGTTGTAGGGACGCATTGCGTTTTCAAGCTCCACCGGGAAGCGCGAAGCCGCCGGACTGGGACGGCAGGCTCCGCGGGCTGCCCCAAAGGGCGCCACAGCTTCTGGAGGTATTATACCACAATATTTCCCAGACACAACTAGTTTGTGCCAATGATTTTTATTTTGTCGGCGGTAAGGCCCGTCTGCTCCATGACGATCTCCTGGACGATGAGCATATCCCCCTCCTCCAGGGCCCCCTCTACCACCACGCTGCACTCCTCCCCGGTGATGTAGGCCACGCACTGGGAATAGCCCTTGGCTCCCAAAAGGCTTTCCACATTTGTCTCCTCCAGGATGTTCTGGGCGATGGCGGAGGCCTGCTCTGCCGCCTGCTGTTTTGCGGCGCTGTCGGACTCCACATCCTCCAGCACCCCGTCCAAAAGCTCCAGGGCCTCATCCCGGGAGTTCTGCCGGTTTACCCGGGCCTGGGAGAGGGCGGACCCTGCCTCCCCGGAAGATTCCGGCTCCAGGTCGTCGGTGACCGTTTCCACATAGGCGTTGTTCACCAGCTGGGCCGCCCCCAGCTGGCTGGTCTCCGAATCCTCTCCCTCTACGGGCAGCCGGTTCGTACCGGCAAACTGCCAGTTCAAATAGACGGCCGCCCCCAGGGCCAGCACCAACGAAGCCAAAACCAACTGTTTTTTCCCAAATTTCATGGCACATTCCTCCCAAAGTCGTGAGTATCGTCTGCTGTTCTCTATCCCTGCGGGGCCACGCACACCTTGGCCGTGGAGACGTCCAACGCTGTGCAGACCGCCTTTAGCAGCTTTTCCTGGACCGCCGGGTCCCCTGCGAAGCGGCTGACCACCACCACCCCCTGGACCTCGGGGTTTGTCTGAGCCACCGTCAAGGCGCTTTGGTTGCCGTCGGCGTCCTCCAGCAGGATGTGGGATGTCTCCCGTTCCTGGCTGGACTCCTCCCCGCCGGAGCGCTGCCCGCCGTAACGTTCGTCTGAAGCAAAGAGGCTTCGCCCGTTGTTTTCCAAGGTGACTACCACGGTGGGGGACTCCTCCCCGGTGATGGCGGAGACGATCTGCCCTAAGTCCTCCTCCAGCTCCTCCTTGTACTCCTGGGAAACGCTGGCGGGAGCGGCCTCTGGCTTTTCCTCTGCGTCCCCGTCCCCCAGGAAGGAGGACAGATAGAGGAGCAGGATGCCGCAGACCCCCAGCCCTGCCGCCAGTCCCACCGCCCTCTCCTTGGGGAACCGGGCGAAAAGCCGCTGTTTCCACTTGCAAAAATCCACAGCTCCTCCTTTCTGAGCCTACCCTCCCGCCTCCACCAGGACGCGCACTTCCCCGTCCAGGGCGTTTTCCAAAAGGGCCCGTGCCCGTTCTTCCTCGGCGGGATAGGAGCACAGGACGGCCACCTCAGTCAATACTATGCTGCCTTCCTCGTTTCTATCTGTTTTTACCTGGATTTCTTTCGCTGAGAGCCCAGCCGCCGCCAGAAGCCCCCGCACATAGGCCTCCCCGTCCTCCTGGACGGCCTGCTGGTAGCGCCCTTCCACATAGGAGGAGAATTCCTCCTGCTGGCGCTGGGCTTGGGCCCCGGGGGACTTCAGGTCCAGCTCCAGGGAAAAGAGGGCCGCCGCGCCGGAGGCCAACAGGTATAAGGCGGCAAGGCCTCCAGCAAACCGCGCCGTGCTGTCCTCGGGGCATAGGCGCCGCAGCAGCTCTACGGCGGCCAGGGCCCCGCAGACGGCTAAAGTTGTCTCCAAAAAAGTATTCATAGGC
>CALWIE010000145.1 GCA_944380625.1 uncultured Clostridia bacterium | reverse complement strand
CCTTGGACCCCCTGGGGGGAAAATTCCCCCCAAGCCCCCCTTTAGGGGGGAAGCATCCCCCCATGCCCCCTCAAAGGGCAAGGGCAAGAGCAAGGGCAGGCAAGTTACCAACCGCGAACGCGAGGGTGCTACTCACGCAGCCCGAGCGTAAGCGAGCGGCCTAGAGCGCGGCTTGTCCAGCGGGGTCACCCGCCGCGAACGCGAGCTTGCGACTTACACAGGCGCGGCGCTAAGCCGCCGGTCTCGCCTGCCGGCTCGGTCGGTGCTAAACGTCTGCCACTGGCAGACAGCACCCCGCAGCGCGAATTGTCCCGTGCGGCCACGCACCGGGCGCGTGGCCGGCAGGCCGGGTGTGGTTATAGTATACCATGCCTGCCGCTTTTTTTCATGACAAAATTATTAAAAGAGAGAAGACCGCGTCATTTTGCGCGCAAAAAAGAGGCCGTGGCGGCCTCTTCTCCCCAGGGGGGGCGCTCAGTCCGGCTCCCCCAGCACGTCCCAGGGGGTCAGCATACCCAGCAGGCGTTCGCCGGGCCGCCCGTGTTCTGTGATAAAGATCACAGAGACCCGCTTGTTTTTTCCTTTGACCTTTTCAAATTTCTGCCGCACGGCGATGTACGTGGCGTCCTGGGGCACAAACTCGTAGTTCTCCCGGTGCTCCGCCACCTGGATGTGCTTGCCCAGGTCCGCCACTGTCATCTCCGGGGAGATGGCCTTGCCGCCGCTGCGCAGCACATACTGAAATACGGTGCCCACGCTGAACACCCCGCAGAACTCCCCCTCCCGCATGACAGGGACGTGGGAATAGCCGTTTTTCTCCATGACCTCCATCAGCCGCAGCACCTTCTGGTGCAGGTGGGCGCGCATCACCTGGTCGCCCCGGGTGGCGTAGTCGATGGCCAAAGGAGGCCGCCGGACAAAGTCCAGCACCTGGCCCAAGGCCTCCACCACCGGCGCCGAGGGCTCCACAATAGGCTCCCCGCCCAAGTTGGCGCTGTGGGTCAGCAGATTGCGGATCTCCCGGCAGGTCTCCAGTTTGTCCCGCACCGGGGCGCTCTCGCTGTCCTTGATAAACTCAAACACCACGCTGGAGTAGTGGCGCCTAGCGTTGCGGTACTTGTCCTCCAGGGCGTCCTCCAGCTGTTTGTACAGATCCAAAAACGTGTCGATCCGGCTCTCTGTCTCCATGGCTCCTCCTATTTTCCACGCGGGATGATCCTCTCGGATTCCCTTACAGCAGCTTTTCCGAAGGGAGGCTTTTCGCCTGGCCCAATAGGGCCTGGGCGTCCTCTTCCACCGCCTGGCGGAACCGCTCCCTGTAGTCCCGCAGGGCCTTGATGTCCCGGATCAGCTCGTCCCGCTCCTGCTCCAGGTCCTGTAAGACCCGGCGCTGGCGCTCCTCCGCCGGGAGGGCAGCAGGGGCGCTTTGGGCCTTTTCCAGCTCCCGGCGCAGGCGGGCGTTTTCCTCCCGCAGCCGGTCCCGCTCCTCCCGCAGCTCCTGGGCCTCCTGGGAGTCCCGCCGGGCGCTGTCGGCCACCTCGTCGATAAAGGCGTCCACCTGCTGCGCCAAATACCACTTCCCCCGGGATTTAAAGGCCACCCGCTCCAGGGTCTCTCTTGTGTAATCCATCAAGGTTTCTCCTTCCCCAGTTTTTTCACAGCTTCGATAAATTCCTCCCGGGAAAACAGGGCCCCGGCGGCCCGCAGCAGCTCGTTGGCGGAAAGCCTCTCCGGCAGGCCCAGGGCCCTTTGGAGCTCCCGGCGGCGGGAGGCGCTGTCCGCCGCGCCCGCCAGCCCCAGCTCCATCAGGTCCGCCTTGGTGAGGGCCGCCCCCTCCTGGAGGGCCGGTTCCCCCTCCACTGTGGCGCCCGCCCGCTCCAGGGCGGTTTTCAGAGTGTCCAGGTCCATGCCCTCCACCCCCAGTTTCCCCTCCCGGGAGGGGGCCGCCTTCCGGCGTTCCTTGCCGGGGACGTCGGGGATATAGGCGTGCTTGAGCTGCCCCGGGGGGATGCATGCGGCGATCTTGTGGCGGATGAGAAAGCCTGCCCCGTCGCTGTCCGTGAGGACCACCAGGCCCCGCTTTTCCGCCAGGTCCCGCAGGTACTCAAGCTTTTCCCTGTCCCGGAAAATGCCGAACCCCCCTGTCTCCACAATCAGTCCGTCCACCAGGGCGGAGAGCTTTGCCTTGTCGTAGCGGCCCTCCACCACGATGGCCTCCTTCACCCGGATCATGCCCGCCCCTCCCGGGCGGCCAAAAGGAGCTTTGCCACCAGCTCGTCCAGGACGATGCGCCCGTCCAGCCGGGAACCCTTTAAGGCCAGGTCCGCCTCTAAGAGGAGGTGCAGGCTCTTCCGCAGGGCCCCCTGGGAGAGGCTGCGGGCACTGCGCTGGGCGTTGCGCAGGCGGAACTCCCGCCCCTTGTAGTCCCCGTAGCGGGCGGCGTCCTGGGCGGCGCCGCCGCTCTCCAAGGCGGCCCGCACCCGGGCCATATCCACGTAGGAGGCGCTCAGCGCCCCCAGGATGGAGAGGGGCTCCTCGTTTTGGTAAAAAAGCTGCTCCAAAAGCCGGTAGGCCCGCTCGTACTCCCCGGCGGTCAGGGCGTTGGCCATGAGGAACACAGTGGTCTCCGTGGTCTTGGGCACCAGGGACTCTACCATCTCCCCGGTGATCTCCCCAGGGGCCTCCCCTCCAGAGCCCAGGGCAAAGGCGCACAGCTTCTCCACCTCCTGGCGCAGGGCGGTGATGTCCTGGCCGGCGTACTCCACGATCCGGGCGGCGTTCTGCCGGGAAAGGGAGCAGCCGTTTTTCTCCGCCTCCCGCACCAGCATCCGCTGAAGCTCAGAGACGCTGCGCCTGCCGCAGTGGACCACCGTCCCCTGGGACTCGGCGTTTTTTAGAAACTTCTTCCACTTGGCGGACTTTTTCCCGTCGAACTCCAAGGTGGGGTACCAGAACACCAGGGCGGTGCTCTCCGGGGAGAGCTCCCACAGCTCGTAGAGCTTTTCCAGCTCCTGGGCGGGCTTTGCCTCCACGTCGAAATCCGCCACGGCCACGCACTTGCGCTGGGCGAAAAAGGGCAGGGCCTGGGCGGCGTCGGACACGCTCTCCACAGGGGAGTCGTTTGTAAACTCCTGGCAGTTGAACTCGGGAAAGGCCTCGCCCCCCGCTTTTTTGATGAGCTGCCGGGCCAGGCGGCGCACCAGGTACTTCTCCTCCCCGGCCACCACAAACAGGCCCCCCAAGTCCCCGGCGGCGATCTGTTTGCGCAGTTGGTTTTCGTCTATGGACGGCATCAGCCTTCCCTCCTCACTCGGAAGCTTCCCCCGGGGCGGATCTCCACCGCGGCGGCGGCGTCCCCCACCGGCAGCACCAGGGAGGTCCCCTCCTGGGGAAAGGGACCGGTTTCCTCTATTATACCATCGGTCTGCCACACAGTAAATGTAGAATTTACGCGGCTCTCCTCCAGGCAGGTGAAAAGAATCTGGCACTCCTGGGCCCGGGCGGGCTCCCACTCCACCAGGACCTCTGTCCCGTGGAGGGAGAGGCGCATCCCCTCCCACCGGGGGAGGATTTCCGCCCACACCCCCGGCAGCACCTCCAAAGGGGAACCCGCCGCCAGCTCCAGGGGTTCCGGCCCCTGGGACGCGCTCCCGTCCCAGTAAGTCCCCTGGGGCAAAACCAGGTTTTCCACCGGGTACTCCTCCAAAATCTCCCCGGCGGCCTCCAGGGCCTGGGCCCCCGTGTCCGGCAGGCAGAGGGTGTCCACCCGTGCCACATTCCGCCGGTGGAGGAGCTCCGCCGCGGCGCTGGTGCGGTAGCCTCCCAAGGAGAGCACCGCCGCCCGGTCCCCGGAGACCAGCACCACGCAGGAGGCCCCGTCCGTCTCCGGCGCCAGCAGGATGTAGCTCCCCCGCTGGGAGAGCCAGGGGAACACCACGCCCAGCAGCACCAGCGCCGCCCCTGCAATCCCCAAAACGCCCCGGCGCAGGGCCCGGCCGCCGCCCTCCCCCAGGCTGAAGAGAACCCCTAAAAAGGCCAGGAGCCCAAGCCCCAGCACAAGCAGCAAGGACTCCCAGCTGTCCACCGCCCAATAGGCCCCCTTGATCCGGGCCAGCAGGGAGCCCGCCTCTAAAAACAGCCGGGAAAGCCACCCTGCCGCCCACAGGATGGGCTCCCCCAGGGGCGCCAGGGCCGGAAAAGGCAGAAGGAGCATCCCGGCAAAGCCCAGGTAGAGCAAAACCGTACTGGGAAACACCAACGCAAGGTTTGCCAAAGGCGTCAGCAGGGAAAAGCCCCGAAAGGCCGCCAGCTGCACCGGGAACGACCCCAGAGTGGCGGAGGCCGTGGCCGCCAGGGAGGCGGCCGTCCCTCTCCACAGTGGGCCCCGCCCCTCCCCCAGCATGGCCCGGTAAAAGGGCCCGTAGGCCAGGACGATCCCCAAGGTGGCCAGCACCGACAGGGCAAAGCCCAAGTCCCCGCCGGAAAAGGGGTCCCCGGCGCACACCAACAGCACCGCCAGGCCCAGGGAATTCAAGCTGTCCGGGGCCCGCCCGAAGGAGTCCGCCAGGAGGATCACCCCGTACATGGCCGCGCCCCGGCAGGCCGAGGGGGAAAACCCGGTCAGGGCCAAAAACAGCAGCAGGACCAGTCCCGTCAGAAGGTTGCAAACCCCCTTGACCGCCTGGGTGCGCCGGAGCAGCAGGTGCAAAAAGGCCGCCAAAACCGTCATGTGCAGCCCCGATACCACCAGGATGTGGGAGACCCCCAGCTCCCGGAAAGCGCCCATGTCCTCCTGGGAGACGCCGCCCCCATCCCCCAGCACCAGGGCCCGCAAAAGGCCTGCCTCCCGCTGGGGCAGGCGGCGTTCCAGCTCCCGGCCCAGCTGGTGGCGGAACCGGGCCAGCAGCTCCCACAGGGGGCTGCCGTCCCCCTTCTCCACCTGGATTCCCTCGTACTGGGAGAGGTAGCCTCCGGCGGAAAATCCGTCCGCCAGCCGGGAGTTTTGGGTGGAGAACAGGCCTCCCTCCCCGTCGAAGGCGGAAAAGGTGACGGTGCAGGCCACCCAGTCCCCGGGCTCGCAGGCAAGGGCCAGGGAGGAGGAGAGCCGCAGGGTAAAGGGGGAGGCTTCGGGATGCCCGCCCACCTCCTCCACCCGCAGCCGGTAATAGAACCGGTGGTAGCGCTCCTCGGGGTAGTCCAGCACTTGGGCCCGCACCGGGAGCTCTTGGCCGGAGAGGCTTTGGGGGAAGGCGACGCCCTCCCAGGCAACCCCATAGGAGAGGAACATGGCGCCCCCGGCCAGCAGCCCCAGGAAAACCCCCGAAAGGGCGCAAAGAGCTTCCGGCGGCTGCGCCGGAAGCTCTTTTTCCCCCTGGGCGGGGTCCCCCTTTCTCAGGCGGAGGCCCACCGCCAGCCGGGCCCCGCCGCAAGCCAGGGCCAAAACCAGGCACAGCGCAGCCAGGGGCCGGGCGAAACCCGGCCCCAAGGCGGCCGCCAGCGCCAGCGACCCGTAGGCGGAAAAGCCCACCAGGGCCAGAGGCCTAACCATCCCTCACTTGAAGAACAGGGGCAGGGGCTCTAAGTAGAGGATGTCCGTGCGGTCTTTGGCGTCGCCCTCCGCCAGGACGCAGGCCTTGCCCACCACCTGGCCGCCAATGGCGTGGAGCAGATCCTCCATGGCGGCCAGGCTCTCCCCGGTGGAGATCACGTCGTCCACAATGAGGATGCGCTTGCCCTTTAAATTCTCGCAGTCGGCCTTGGAGAGGTACAGTTTCTGCACGTGGTCGGTGGTGATGGATTTCACCTCCACGTGGATGGGGTCCTCCATATAGGCCTTTACCCCTTTTCTGGCCACCACGTAGTTCCGGCAGCCGATGCGTGCCATCTCGTAGGCCAGGGGGATCCCCTTGCTCTCGGCGGTGACGATCACGTCGTGCTCCGGGCATTTTTTCAGCAGGGCTTGGGCGGCCCGCTCGGTGATCTCCACGTCGCTGAACATCACAAACCCGGCGATGTCCATGTGCTCGTCAATGGGGCAGATGGGCAGCTCCCGCTCGCACCCGGCTATGTTCATCTTGTAAACTTCACCCATTGCTATTCCTCCACTCTCTCCAGCTTTCTTTTAAGAAAGCTGGGCAAAGAACTTTTCTCCGCCCGCGCCGTTTCAGCGCGGCGCGCCACGGTGCGGGCTAAACCCCTTGCAGCCCGCGTCATCTCCCTCTTCTCCTTTTTTAAAAGACTTTGCCCCACAGCAGGCCGCATTTCCCGGCGGGGCGCAGGTCACTGGGCCGGGAAGGGGGGCCAGCCCATTTTCTTTTTGCCCAACAGGTGAAAGTGCAGGTGCTGGACGGTCTGCATGCCGTCTTTACCGCAGTTGTTCACCACCCGGAAACCGTTCTCCAGCCCCAGGTCCCGGGCGATCTTCGGGATGGCCTCCCACACCTTGGCCACAAGGGCGCTGTTCTCCGGGGTGATCTCCAGGGCAGAGGCGATGTGCTCCTTGGGGATCACCAGCACGTGGACGGGGGCCTGGGGATCCTGGTCGTAGAAGGCGAACACATCCTCGTCCTCGTAGGCCACCTTCGCAGGGATCTGCCCCAAGGCGATCTTGCAGAAAATGCAGTCGTTCATAGCGATGCTCCTTTCCTTTTTGTATCTGTGAAACCGGCTGTCAGCCGATCTGCTCCTGTACCAGGCCGGGCACGGCGTTCAGGGCGTCGTCCAGCTTGGACTGGTCCTTGGCGCCGGCCATGGCGAAATCGGGCCGGCCGCCGCCGTTGCCGCCGCACAGCTGGGCCACGGCCTTCACCAGCACGCCGGCCTTCAGGCCCTTCTCCTGGGCGGCCTTGCTGCACACGGCGGCCAGGGTGGCCTTGCCGCCGGCGATCCCGGCGAACACCGCCACAATGGCCTCTTCCCGCTCCTTGGCCTTGTCGCACAGGGCCCGCAGGGCGTCGCTGCCCGTGCCGGAGAGCAGGGCGTACACCACCCGGACGCCCTCCACCTCCTGGGCGTTCTGGAACACGTCGGAGAGGCGGTTCTGGGCCAGCTTGGCGTTTAAGGACTCGATCTCCTTGTCCTTTTCCTTGAGCTCGCCCATCATCTGCCGGGCGTGGAGGGGCAGCTCTGCGGGGTTTGCCACCTTCATGGCCCGGGCGGTCTCCACCAGGGTGCCCGCCTGGCTGGCAAGCATGGAGAGCACCCCCAGGCCGGTGACGCCCTCGATCCGGCGCACGCCAGAGGCCACAGAGCTCTCGCTGACGATCTTGAACAGCCCCAGCCGGGCGGTGTTGTCCATATGGGTGCCGCCGCAGAACTCCTTGGAAAACCCATCCTCCACAGAGACCACCCGGACAATGTCCCCGTACTTCTCCCCGAACAGGGCCATGGCCCCGCTCTGGCGGGCCTCCTCAATGGGCATCTCCCGCATGGCTACGGGCACGGCTTTCAAGATCTCCTCATTCACCAGGGCCTCCACCTGCAAAAGCTCCTCGGGGGTAAGGGCGGAGAAATGGGTGAAGTCAAAGCGCACATGGCGGTCGTTGACGAGCTGGCCGGCCTGCTCCACATGGTCCCCCAGCACTTTCCGCAGGGCGGCCTGGAGCAGGTGGGCGGCGGTGTGGTTGCGCATGATGGCCTGGCGCCGGTGGGCGTCCACCTTGGCGGTGAGGACGTCCCCCACAGAGAGGGACCCCTCCGTGACCACCGCCCGGTGGAGGTAGACCCCCTCGTGCTTGGTGGTGTCCACCACGTCCAGGGAGAGGCCCTCGGCCTCCAGCACGCCGGTGTCGCCCACCTGGCCGCCGCCCTCCCCGTAGAAGGGGGTGACGTCCAGCACCACGGAGACCTCCGCGCCCTCGGTGGCGGATCCCACCTGCCGGCCGTTCTGGATGATGGCCAGCACCTTGCCCTGGCCCTCCAGCTGGAGATAACCGGTAAAAGAGGTCTCCGGCAGGCCCGCGGCGGCGCTGCCCTCGCCCTTCCAGGCGTCGGCGCCGGCGTCCTTGCGGGCGTTGCGGGCCCGCTCCCGCTGCTCCTGCATCAGCTGGCGGAACCGCTCCTCGTCCACCTCCATGCCCCGCTCGGAGAGGATCTCCTTGGTCAAATCCAGGGGGAAGCCGTAGGTGTCGTTGAGGGTAAAGGCGTTCTCGCCGGAAAACACTTTGCTGTCGGCCTTGTCGATGAGGGCATTTAAGAGGGAGAGTCCCTGGTCGATGGTCTTCTGGAAGCTCTCCTCCTCGAAGGAGACGATCTTCTTGATGGTCTCCCGCTTTTCCGAGAGCTCCGGGTAGGCCTTTTCGTTCTCCTGGATGACGGTGTCCACCACGTCTTTCAAAAACGCCCCGGGAATGCCCAGAAGCTTTCCGTGGCGGGCGGCCCGGCGCAGCAGCCGGCGCAGCACATAACCCCGGCCCTCGTTAGAGGGCAGCACCCCGTCGCCGATCATGAACACGGTGGAGCGGATGTGGTCGGTGATGACCCGCAGGGAGACGTCCTTTTTGGGGTCGTCGCCGTAATGCACCCCGGCGATCTCCGTGATCTTCTTCATGATGTTCTGCACCGTGTCCACCAGAAACAGGTTGTCCACGCCCTGCATCACGCAGGCCAGGCGCTCCAGGCCCATGCCGGTGTCGATGTTCTTCTGGGCCAGGTCGGAGTAGTTGCCGTGGCCGTCGTTGTCAAACTGGGAGAACACCAGGTTCCAGACCTCCACAAAGCGGTCGCAGTCGCAGCCAAAGCCGCAGGTGGGCTTGCCGCAGCCGTGCTTCTCCCCCCGGTCGAAGTAGATCTCCGAGCAGGGGCCGCAGGGGCCGGAGCCGTGCTCCCAGAAGTTGTCCTCCTTGCCGAAGCGCTTCATGTGGCTCTCTTCCACGCCCATGTCGCGGGTCCAGATGTCCCAAGCCTCGTCGTCGTTTTCATAGACGGAGACATAGAGCTTTTCCCGGGGCATCTGAAGCACCTGGGTGAAGAACTCCCAGGCAAAGGCGATGGCCTCTTTTTTAAAGTAGTCCCCAAAGGAGAAGTTTCCCAGCATCTCAAAATAGGTGCCGTGGCGGTCGGTGTAGCCCACGTTCTCAATGTCGCCGGTGCGGATGCACTTCTGGCAGGTGGTCACCCGCCGCCGGGGAGGGGTGACCTCCCCGGTGAAGTACTTCTTCATGGGCGCCATGCCGGAGTTGATGAGCAAAAGGCTGTTGTCTCCCTGGGGGATCAGCGAAAAGCTGGGGAGCCGCAGGTGCTCCTTTGACTCAAAATACTCCAGGAATTTCTCTCTCAGTTCGTTTAAGCCTGTCCACTGCATTGTCTTTTTAACCTCTCTTTGCCTTCCGGGGCAAGCCCGGCTGTTTTTTTAAACCAGGGGCCTCTCAGCCCACCGTGTATTTCCACAAGAGCTTTAAGGTGTTCTCCACCCCCATAAGGTGGGAGCGTTCGTACCCGTGGGAGGCGTACACCCCCGCGCCGATGAGGCCGTGACGCACATCGCAGCCGGCGCCCAAGGCGGCCTCGGCGTCGCTGCCGTAGTGGGGGTACACGTCCACGGCGTAGTCGGCCCCGGCCTCTTTGGCGGCCTGGACCAGGGCGGTGGTGACTTGGTAATCGTAGGGCCCGCCGGAGTCCTTTGCGCAGATGGACACCTGGCGCTCGGTGCACCGCAGGCCCTCCCCCACGCAGCCCATGTCCACGCTGACAATCTCCTCCACGTCCTCCGGCATGGGGGCGGCAGCCCCGTGGCCCACCTCCTCGTACACGGTGAAGTGGAGATAGACCTTCCGCTTGGGGGAGACGCCCCGGTCCTTGAGCTCCTTGGCGCAGGCCAGCAGGATGGCGGCGCTGAGCTTGTCGTCCAAAAACCGGCTCTTGATGTAGCCCGATTCCGTGACGGTGGTGCGGGGGTCAAAGCAGACAAAGTCCCCCTCGCAAACGCCCAGGGCCCTGGCGTCCTTTTCCTCCTTCACGTCCTCGTCCAAAAGGACCTCCATCTGGGGGAACTTCCGCTTGGCGCCGGCGTAGTCGTCGTTGACGTGGACCGAGGCGTTGCAGATCTGCAAGCAGCCGGTGTACACCCCGTCAAACCGGGTGTGGACCCGGCAGTTTTCCCCCTCGCAGTTTTCCGGCCGCAGCCCTCCCACCGGGGAGAGGACCAGCCGGCCGTTGGCCTTTACGGTCTGCACCACGGCCCCCAGGGTGTCGATGTGGGCCAAAAGCTGCAAAGGGGACCCCTCGCCGCCCAGGCAAACCTGCACCCCGCCCTTGCGGGTCTTTTCCGGGGCGTAGCCCAGCCGGGAAAGCTCCCGGAGGAGATAGTCCGCCACCCGGTCCGTAAAGCCCGAGGGGCTGTCGATGGCGCACAGGGCCTTGAGCTGTTCGATGCAATATGCGGTATCCATAATCCCATCCTTCCATACTGTATAAAGATAATGGGGCACAGGCCCATTGTAATAGCGGGCGGTAAATTCCTTCTCCCGGCGCATGCCGTTGCGCTGGGCCACCCGGATAGAGGCCAGG
>CALWIE010000144.1 GCA_944380625.1 uncultured Clostridia bacterium | reverse complement strand
GCAAGAGAGCTTTTCTTCGCGCTCTGGGGCGGTGAGCTGGCGCTCACGCCTATGCGAACCGCTGGCTCGCCTGCGCGGCGTTGGATTCGTACAGGACGGGCGGACTTTTTCGACGAAAGCCGGCCAGAGAGCTTTTCTTCGCGCTCTGGGGCGGTGAGCTGGCGCTCACGCCTATGCGAACCGCTGGCTCGCCTGCGCGGCGCTGGATTCGTACAGGACGGGCGGCTCAGCTCTCCAGCTCGTTGACAACGCCCTCCCGGTCCACGGTGACCACGGTGCGGTAGGTGGGGTCCAGGGTTTTTACGGCTTGGTCCAGCCGGTCCTTGATCTGCTGGTCCGTTTCCTTCAAGGAGAAGGGCACCGCCACATCGAAGACCACGTTGGAGTGGGTCACGCCCCACACCACCCGGAAATCGTGCATGGAGGCCTGGGGGTAGACCAGGTGGAGAAGCTTGCCCACCTGGTCCCGCAGCCGGTTGGTGCGCTCGTCGCCGGTGACGATGGGGTCCAGGTGGATCACCAGGTGGATGCCCAGGTCCCGCTCAAAGTCCCGCTCGATGTTGTCGATGATGTCGTGGCTGACCATGATGTCCCGTTCGGCGGGGACCTCGCAGTGGACAGAGGCGAAACACTTGCCCTCGCCGTAGTTGTGGACAGCCAGGTCGTGGATGCCGAAAATGCCCTCGTAGGAGAGGATCTTCTCGTAGATGCCCTTCACCAGCTCCGCGTCGGGAGCCACCCCCAGCAGGGGGTTGCCCGTCTCGATGACCAGCCTCACCCCGGAGACCACAATGAACACCGCCACCGCCAGGCCCAAAAACCCGTCCAGGTTCAGGCTGGTCAGGCGGGTGATCACCGCGCCCAAGAGCACCACCGTGGTGGCGACGGCGTCCCCCAGGCTGTCGCTGGAAGTGGCGAACACCGTGTCCGAATGGATCTGCTTGCCCACGCTCCGGTAGAAGAAGCACTGCCACAGCTTGATGAGCACCGACACCACCAGGATTCCCATGGCCAGGGGTCCAAAGTCCGCGGCCTGGGGGGAAATGATTTTCTCAATGGAAGTCATCCCCAGCTCCAGGCCCAAAAACAGGACGATAAAGGAGACGATCACACCGGAGAGGTACTCCATGCGGGCGTGGCCGAAGGGGTGTTTCTCATCGGCGGGTTTCCCTGCCAGCTTGAAGCCCACCAGCATCACAATGGAGGAGCCGGAGTCGGTCAGGTTGTTCACGGCGTCGGCCATCACCGCCACGCTGCCGGAGACCAGCCCCGCCATGAGCTTGATGGCAAACAGCAGCAGGTTGGTGACGATGCCCACCGCCCCCGCCACTTTTCCGCTTTTTTCCCGCACCTGGGCGTCGTCCCGCTCCCCGTAGCCGGGGACCAGGGCCCTCATGATCCCGCTGAACAAAGGCGCCTCTCCCTTCTGTGAACGGCTCTTCCCGTCCCAGGGAAGGGCCCTGTTATTTTACGATGCTGTTCCCCTGGCTGTCGATGGCCACCAGCAGGGGGAAATCCTTGAGGACCAGCCGTTTGACGGACTCGCAGCCCAAGTCCTCAAAGGCGATGACCTGGGCGCTCTCGACGCACTGGGCAGCCAGGGCCCCGGCCCCGCCGATGGCGCACAAATACACGGCACCGTTGCGCTTCATGGCCTCGACGACCTCTGGGCTGCGTTTGCCCTTGCCGATCATGCACTTGAGGCCCAGGTCCAAAAGCCGGGGGGTATAGGGGTCCATGCGGCCGCTGGTGGTAGGCCCGCAGGAGCCGATGGGAAGCCCCTCCGGCGCAGGGGTGGGGCCGGCGTAATAGATGGCCGCCCCCTCCAGGTCATAGGGGGGCTGCTCCCCCCGGTCCAGCATTTCGGTGATGCGCTTGTGGGCCGCGTCCCGGGAGGTGTAGCACACCCCGGAGAGCAGCACCCGCTGCCCCGCCCGGAGGGTGGGGGCCACCGCCGCCATATCCGCTGTGTTTACGCGCACGGGGGATCCCATATCACTTCTCCCAGAAAAATTCCAGGTACTCGCCCATGGGGCCCCAGCAGAAGGCGATGCGGATGGGGCTGCCGGCAAGCTCCAGGTCCTTGGGCTCCACGGCGATCTCAAAACCGGCATGGCGCACCCGCTCCACCAGCTCGTCCACCTTGCTGGTGGCGAAGGCCAGATGGTTCAGGGGGCCGTCGGAACCAGACTTCTCCGGGACGGGGATGATCTCCAGGCAGCTGTTGTCCCCGCAGGAGACCATCATGCAGGGCTGGGCAGGGTCGCCCCAGCTCTTTTTCACCTCCAGGCCCAGGACCTGGGTGTAGAACTCCACCACCTTGCCGTACTGCTCCGGGGTGGGTTTCAGGGCGATGTGGTGCACGCCGTCGATCCATTTGCTCATAAGATAGTCCTCCCTAATGATTTTATTTCGTAAAAAAAGGGATGCCGTCAACACGGATCCCTTTTTCCCACAAGGCTATGACGCCGCAGGCTTTACTTGCGGTTGAAGATGGACATGATGTCCGTGAAGGTGTCGTCGTCGTCGATCACGGCGGGATCCACCCGGGGCTCGCTGGAGCGGGAGGGCCGCTCAGCGGGAGCCGGGACGGAGGCGTTCAGGAAATCCTCGTCGTCCAGGTCCATGTCCACGTCCAGGGAGGGCTTGCCACCCTTTTCCCCATCCCCCTGGAAACCGGTGGCGATGACGGTGACGGACATCTCGTCCTCCATGTTCTCGTCGAAGGTGGCGCCCCAGATGATGTTGGCGTCCTCGTGGGCGCGCTCGGTGACAATCTGGGAAGCGGTGTCGATCTCGTCCAGGGCAATGTCCGGGGAGGAGGTGATGTTGATGATGACGCCCCGGGCGCCATCGATCTTGGTCTCCAGCAGGGGGCTGGAGATGGTGGCCATGGCGGCCTGCTCGGCCTTGTCCTTGCCGGAGGCGTGGCCCACACCCATGTGGGCGTAGCCCGCGTTCTGCATGACGGACTTCACGTCCTCAAAGTCCAGGTTGACAATGCCGGGCAGCTGGATCAAGTCGGAGATGCTCTGCACGCCCTGGCGCAGCACGTCGTCGGCCACGGTGAAGGCGTTGGCCAGGGTGATGCGCTCCTCGCTAACCAGCTTCAGGCGCTCGTTGGGGATGACCACCAGGGAGTCCACATGCTCCCGCAGGGCGGCAATGCCCTTTTCGGCCTGCTCCATGCGGCGGCGGCCCTCAAAGGCGAAGGGCTTGGTGACAATGCCCACGGTGAGAGCGCCCTGCTCCCGGGCGATCTGGGCCACCTTGGGAGCGGCGCCGGTGCCGGTGCCGCCGCCCATGCCGGCGGTGATGAAGACCATGTCCGCGTCCTTGAGCTCGCTGGCGATGGCCTCCCGGCTCTCGTCGGCGGCCTTTTCGCCCACCTCGGGCTTGGAGCCGGCGCCCCGGCCCTGGGTCAGTTTTTCGCCCAGCTGGATCTTCACCGAGGCCTGGGAGCGCTGCAGGGCCTGTTTATCGGTGTTCATGCACACCAGCTCCACGCTGCGCACGCCGGCGCTGGCAATGCGGTTTACGGCGTTGCCGCCGCCGCCGCCCACGCCGATCACTTTTATTTTCTGAGGAGTTTCATCGAGCAGGTTGTCAACTTCAAAAGGCATGTTATTTCCTCCTTGGCTTTCTACGGCTGTGCAATCTATAAGTGTAAAGCCGATGGCATTACATTTTTTCGAATTTTCTATATGGTATAATCTATCACTTTTCCAGGGAAATTTCAAGGAATTTCTTGAAAAAACCGGGGCGAAATCAAACTTTTCCAGGGCCCGGACTCTCCCCTGCTGGATTTGGCAAAATTTGCTAGGTGCCTTCCGGGGAAATTGAGCATTTATCCCTGGTAGATGCTGTTGGGGATGTCCCCGCCCCGGTCCTGGGAGCTGTCCTCCCCTTCGGAGCTTTCGGAGGAGGTCTCTTCCCCGCTCTCCTCAGAACTCTCCTCAGAGCTCTCCCCGGAGGCCTCCTCCCCCTGGGAGGGAGCGGGCGTCGCCTCTATGAGGCCCTCTGTAAAGTAGGCGCGCTTCACATCGGCCGCCAGGGAGAGGTCTAAAACCCCGGTCTCGTCCCCGTCCATCTGGGGGAGCACCTTGCTCATGGCCAAGTCCATCTTATAGGCCAGCTCCACGGTGCTGCCCAGCTGGAACAGGATCCTGTCCTGGTACAGCATGGTGATGTTGTACAGGTCCGTCAGGTCCAGGGAGGTGAAATCCCCGGCGCAGCCCAGCTCCTTCAGGGACCCCAGGATCTCCCGGAGGGCCCCCAGGGCGTTCTCGTCCTCGGCCTGGACCGGCTGCCCCAGGACCGGGTCCTTGAGGGTCACGCCCGTCACCTCCATGACCCCTTCGGGGGGCTGGGCGACCTCCTCCAGGAGCTTTCCGGAGCCGCTCACCAGATACCACTGGCCGCCCCCGGCCACGCAGGCCGCCTGTTGGGCGGCGATGATGTGGATCTCCAGGGTGCTGGGGAAGTTGCGGCGGATCTGGGCCTCCTCGATGTAGGGAAGCTTTTCCTCCAGCAGTTCCTCCTTGCCCTTGGTGACCAGGAACACCAGGTTTTCCCCCTCCTTAAACCCGCAGAGGTCCAGGATCTCCGAGGCGGCGTACACCGGGTCCCCGGTGACCTGGATCAGGCGGATCTTAAACAGCAGGAACACGCACAGGGCCGCCGTGACCGCCGCCATCACCAGCAGGGTGATCCCCAGCAGGAGCCTGCGGGCCCCTTTGCCCAGGGGCTTGCGGGGGCGTTTGCGGGGTTCCGGCTCCCGGGGGCGCCGGGGCCGGGGAGGCTCGGGCCTGGCCCGGGGGGACCGGCCGGGGCTTTCCTCCGGCCGGAAGGGCCGGCCCCGGGCAGGGCGGGATTTCCCCGGGGAGGAGGGGGCTTTGGGGGATGCTCCCCTCTCCTCCCACTGGGCGGGCCAGCGTTCCCCCCGGGCAGAGCGGGAGGGAAACTCCTGGAACCCCTCCCCCCCTTTTCCGCCTTTCTGTGAACCTCTCTGGGGCAAGCTGACCCCTCCTTTCCTTGTTTTTTCAGTCCTCTTCCCGGATGCGGGCCCCCAGGGCCGCCAGGGAACCTGCCAGGTCCTCATAGCCCCGGCGGATGTACTGGGCGCCGCTGACCTCGGTGCGGCCCTTGGCCGCCAGGCCTGCCACCACGAGCGCCGCCCCGCCCCGCAGCGCGTGGGACACCACCGGGGCACCCGAGAGCCGCTCCCCCCCTTCTACGATGCCCCCTTTGCCCTCCCCCTTGATCCGGGCGCCCATGCGCTGGCGCTACTCCGCGTGCTTGTAGCGGTTTTCAAACACGTTCTCCACAAAGATGCTGGTGCCCCGCCCCACCGCCGCCATGGCCATGACCATCGGCTGGGCGTCGGTGGCGAAGCCCGGGTAGCGCATGGTGCGGAGGTGGCGCACAGGGTTCACCCGCCGGGCGCCCATGATGTTCAGGGCGCCCCCCAGCTGCCGCACCTCGCAGCCGGACTCCTCAAAGGGGGAGAGCATGGGCAGGATGTGGGCGTTGTCCACATCCCGAAGGGTGATGTTCCCCCCTGTGACGGCGGCAGCCGCCATGTAGGTGGCGGTGACGATCCGGTCGGGCATGACCCGGTGTTCGGCGCCATAGAGCTCTTTGACCCCGTCCACGATCACGCAGCTCTCCCCGGCGCCGTAGATGCGCCCGCCGCAGCGGTTCAAGTAGGCGGCCAGATCACCGATCTCCGGCTCCCGGGCGGCATTGGCGATCACCG
>CALWIE010000143.1 GCA_944380625.1 uncultured Clostridia bacterium | reverse complement strand
GCACGAGGCCGTCAAGCAGTATACCGGCCTGGACTATGTCGGCACGGAAGCGGCCCAAGTAGCGGAGGCGGGCACCACGCGCAGCGCGCCGGAGCTGTCGCACACAGCGGACCCCACCTGGGGCAACGCCCTCTACGAAGTATTTGACCAGAAGGTGGAGGAGAAGCTCATCCAGCCCACCTTCATCACCATGCACGCGGTGGACGTGTCCCCCCTGGCCAAGCGCAGCCCCCAGGATCCCCGGCTCACCGAGCGGTTCGAGCTGTTCATCTGCCACAGCGAGATGGGCAACGCCTTCTCCGAGCTCAACGACCCCATCGACCAGCGGGCCCGCTTCCAGAAGCCGGTGGAGCTCCGGGCCAAGGGCGACGACGAGGCGGGCAGGATGGACGAGGACTTCCTCACCGCCCTGGAGTACGGCCTGCCCCCCACGGGCGGCCTGGGCATCGGCATCGACCGGTGCGTCATGATGCTCACCAATTCCGACACCATCCGGGAGGTTATCCTGTTCCCGACCATGAAACCCCTGGACCTGCCCAAGGGGGAAAAGAGGGACGAAATTTCTGTCCCTGCTCCCGCTGTAGAGGAAGGCCCCATCGACTTCTCCAAGGTGGAGATCGAGCCCCTGTTCGCCGATTTCGTGGACTTCGAGACCTTCGCAAAGTCCGATTACCGTGCGGTGAAGGTGCTCTCTTGCGAGGCCGTGCCCAAGTCCAAGAAGCTGTTGAAATTCACCCTGGACGACGGTTCCGGCAAGGAACGCACCATTTTAAGCGGTATCCACGAGTATTACGAGCCGGAAACCCTGGTGGGCAAGACCTGCATCGCCATTGTGAACCTGCCCCCCCGCAAGATGATGGGCATTGACTCCGAGGGCATGCTGATTTCCGCAGTCCACCACGAGGAAGGGGAGGAGCGCCTCCATCTCCTGATGGTAGACCCCCACATCCCCGCCGGCGCGAAGCTCTATTAAAAGCCTCCCAGCCCGATGGGAAACTGTCCCAAACAAAACAACGCAAAAGACCTTGCAAGAGGGTTCCTCTCGCAAGGTCTTTTTTTTATGCCTTTTTGGTTTTATTTTGCCCGGCCTTTCCGCCGGGCCTGCTCTTCCGGAAAGGAGATGATCTTCTCCGGGCCGGACGCCACTGCCTCCGCCTGGGGCTTCCGGCAGGCCGTGGCCCGCACCGCCAGCACCAACACAAGCCCTGCCGAGAACCCGGCGAAGTCCAGCCACACGTCTTGGAGCTGGGAGCCCCGGTTTGTGAAGATCTGGATGGTCTCGTCGATGGCAGCCACAAAGAACCCGCCGCAGAAGAGATGCGCCACCGGGTGGAAGCTCACCTTCCGGAACAGGGCCAGCAGCCCGGCGGACAGCCCGCCCAGGCAGGCGAATTCCGTGAAGTGGGCCAGTTTGCGCACAAAATGCACCAGCTGTTCCTGGTTGGGGAACAGATCTTTTAAAAAGCCGGGCAGAAAACCCAGCACCCCTACGCTCAAGTCGTGGGACTCGACCTTGCTCGCCAAGGAGTTGCCCCAGATAAACCCCAGGTTGCAAAGCAGGAGCAAGGTCAGGATAAGGGCGGCGGTTTTGCGTTTCGTGGTCATGGACGTCCTTCTCTCATTTCGATTCTGAGGCTATTATACCACAGGCCGAAGGGGAAGGGGCGGAAATTTTCTGAAAAGAATCTTAACAAAAGATAACGGCGGCCTTTCTAAGAAGGGCCGCCCTGTAAGGGAGGGCCCTGCCCGAAAGCCCCTTGACAGAAGCCGTTTGTTTGCCGGATAATAGGAAAAACGGAAAGGGGGGCTTGCTATGGCCACCGCCAAACCACCCAAATCGGAGAAGCACACTGCCTTTTGTTACTCCTTTACCCCCAGGGAGATGTGGTACTTCCTCTTTGGCAAAAAGATCTGCCCCCGCTGTGGAGGCGCTTTGCGCAAGTGCAAGGGCCACGCCACCCTCCAAGGAGAGATGCCCCATTCCCACGATAAACCCATCCGGATCGACACCAGCCGGGTGAAGTACTACCGGTATCACTATACGTGCGACGCCTGCGGCGCCGTCTTTCCCCTAGGGGAGCTGGCCGGAGGCGGAAGGTAGGTCCGTGCCGGAGCAGGCCATAAAAGGCCTGCTCCATTTTTACGCCTTCATCTCCACAAACCACCGGCCGGAGGCCTCGTACAGGCAGGTCTCCCTGCCCCTGATTTTCACCAGGTACCTGCGGGCCACCTCCCCGGTGGTGGGGGCCTTGCCTTTGGAAGTCTCCCGGCTGTCCTCCACGTCGTACACCTGGCCCGTGGCCAGCACGATTTTCTGGGGCCGCACGCCCCCGTCGATGTAGTGAGTGGCTACCACTTCCACGTATTGTTTCCGGCGGCAGGTGCTTATCATGTGGACACAGCTCCTCTCAAATGCGAATATACGTTCGATGCTCTGGGATTATTATAGAACATTCATTCGATTTTCGCAAGCCCCAATTTTTGGGCCAAAGCTCCCATTGTATCCCCAGGGCGTCTGTGGTAAGATAAAAAGATAGAGAGGAGGCGCTCCATGGAACCGAAAAGCTATCTTGCCATCGACTTGAAATCCTTTTACGCCTCCGTGGAGTGCATGGAGCGGGGCCTGAACCCCATGACCACCAACTTGGTGGTGGCGGATTTGTCCCGCACAGAAAAGACCATCTGCCTGGCGGTGACGCCCTCCCTCAAAGCCTATGGCATTTCCGGCCGGGCCCGGCTGTTTGAGGTAATTCAGCGGGTGAAGCAGGTCAATGAGGAGCGCCGCCGGAAGGCCCCTGGCCGGAAGCTCGCCAACTGTTCCTGGGACGACACCCAGGTTCGACCCGACCCCACCATGGGCCTGGACTACATCGTGGCCCCGCCCCGGATGGCCCTGTACATGGAGTACAGCGCGAAGATCTACCAGGTCTATCTTAAATATGTGGCCCCGGAGGATATTCACGTCTACTCCATCGACGAGGTGCTCATGGACGTGACCGCCTACCTCAACACCTACGGCCTCACCGCCAAGGAGCTAGCCTCCCGGATGATTTTGGACATCCAGCGCACCGTGGGCATTACCGCCGCCGGGGGAGTGGGCAACAACCTCTACCTGGCGAAGGTGGCCATGGACATTGGCGCCAAGCATGCCCAGCCCGACGAGCACGGGGTGCGCATCGCGGAGCTGGACGAGATGAGCTACCGCCGCACCCTGTGGACCCACCGGCCCATCACCGATTTCTGGCGGGTGGGGGC
>CALWIE010000142.1 GCA_944380625.1 uncultured Clostridia bacterium | reverse complement strand
CCCCCATGACCACCATCGCCGGGTTTATCGACGGCATTTTGGACGGCACCATCCCCCGGGAGCAGCAGGACAAGTACCTGCACATTGTCTCCGACGAGGTGAAGCGCCTCTCCCGGCTGGTGAAGTCCATGCTGGACCTCTCCCGCATCGACAGCGGGGAGATGAAGCTGCATCCCTCCCAGTTTGATTTGACCGACACGGTGGTGAACACCCTGCTCACCTTCGAGCAGAAGATCGACGAAAAGGGGATTGAGATCCGGGGGTTGGAAGAGGCCGGCGTCCAGATGGTCTGGGGCGATCCGGACCTTTTGCACCAGGTGGTCTACAACCTGATTGAAAACGCGGTGAAGTTCACAAACCAGGAGGGCTATATCTCCATCCTGATCACCGAGGGCATCGACCGCACCACGGTGGTCATCGAAAACAGCGGGGCGGGCATCTCCCCGGACGACCTGCCCATGATCTTCGAGCGGTTTTACAAGACGGACAAGTCCCGCAGCCAGGATAAAAACGGCATGGGGCTGGGGCTCTACATTGTGCGCACCATCTTGAAGCTCCACGGCGGGGACATCGCCGTCAGCTCGGTGGAGGGCCAGTACTGCCGGTTTGAGTTTTACATCCCCAAGCCCCCGGCGCCCCCCAAGCTCAAGGACACAGCCTCCTTGAAGCTGGGCCGGGGCAAAGAGAAGAAAGAGGCCCGGCAGGAGCCGGAAAGGAGTAAGGAAGATGAAGGAAGAGTGGAATGAGCAGGAGCAGGCGGCCCCCCAGGAGCCCCGCCCCCTAGAGGAGGCCCCCCCGGCGGAGGCGTCCCGGACCCCGGCGGAATCCCCCGCCCTGGAGGGGCAGGCTCCGGAAGGGCCCGCTGTCCCGGCGGAATCCCCCGCCCCGGAAGGCCAGGCTCCGGAAGGGTCCGCTGTCCCGGAGGAGCCCGGGCAGCCCCAGCCCGGCCCCTGGAACGGCCAGGCCCCCCGGGGGTGGGGGGCGCCCCCCTACGCCCCGCCCGGCGGAGGGGCCCCGCCCCGGAAGAAGATGTCCTTGGGGCTGAAGGTCTTTTTGTGGATCGCGTCGGCCCTGGTGGCAGGGGCCCTGCTGGGCTTTTCGGCCTTTGTGGTGTACACGGCGGCCACTGGCGGGGCCGCGAGCCCGCCTCAGGAGGAGGCCGTGGTAGAGGAGCTCCCGCCGGAGGAACAGCTTCCCCAGGAGGGGAGCCAGGCCCAGGAGGAGGCCCCCCAGCTGGAGCTGCCCGATGTGGACGTGACCCCCAACACCGACGGGGTGGCCATTCAGGAGAAGCCCCAGGGAGAGGCCCTGGACGCCCAGGAGGTCTACGGCCGGGTGGTCCAATCCACGGTGTCCCTGGAGGTCACCTTGGACGGGGAGACAGTGGAGAGCACCGGCACGGGGATCATCGCCACCTCGGACGGGTATATCATCACCAACGCCCACGTGGTGCTCAACTCCAAGAGCGTGCTGGTGACGGTCACCACCTACGACGGCCAGTCCTATGAGGCCGTGGTGGTGGGGATGGACCGCTCTACGGACCTGGCGGTGATTAAGACAAACGACCACGGCTTTACCCCCGCGGAGTTTGGGGACGCGGAGGAGCTCTCCATCGGCGAGTGGGTGCTGGCCATTGGCAACCCGGGAGGCTCCCGGTTTGCCGGGTCCATGACCCGGGGCATCGTCTCCGGCCTGGACCGGGCGGTGGAGCGCTACAGCGAAAACGGCATGACCTTCATCCAGACCGACGCCGCCGTGAACCCGGGCAACTCCGGCGGGCCCCTGGTGAACATGTACGGCCAGGTGGTGGGCATCAACTCCTCGAAGATCATCACCGAGAACTACGAGGGCATGGGCTTCGCCATCCCTGTGAGCAAGGCCAAGGGGATTTTGGACCAGCTCATGTCCCAGGGCTATGTAAAGGGCCGGGTGCGCCTGGGCATCTCCGGCAGCGACGTGTCGGACATGGACGCCGCCTTTAACGGCACGCCCCAAGGATTCCGGATTATCTCCATCGACGAGGACGGGGCCTTTGCCGGCACCCAGGCCCAGGAGGGGGACATCATCACCGCCCTGGACGGGGAGGCCGTCCGGGACCTGACGGAGATCTCCAACCTGCTGCTGCGCTACAGCCCCGGGGACCGGGTGACGGTGACCCTGTTCCGCTGGGACGAGGCCGGCATGAGCCAGGAGCTGGAGGTGGAGATCGTCCTGCTGGAGGACAAGGGGGAGACGCAAAAATAATGGGCAAGGACAAGCTGGAAAAGACAAACGCCCTCCGGCTTTTGGACCGGGCGAAAATCCCCTACGAGGCGCGCTCCTACCCCTGCGGGGAGTTCACAGACGGCCTGGAGGTGGCACAGCTTTTGGGCCTTGATCCCCAGGAGGTGTGCAAGACCCTGGTGACCGTGGGAAAGAGCGGGGGCCACTTTGTGTTTGTGCTGCCGGTAAACCGGGAGCTGGACCGGAAAAAGGCGGCCTCCCTGGTGGGGGAGAAATCCCTGGAGATGCTCCCCGTGAAGGACCTGCTGGCGGTGACCGGCTACATCCGGGGCGGCTGCACGGCCCTGGGCATGAAAAAGGCCTTTCCCACGGTGGTGGAGCAGACCCTGCGGGACCGGGAGTCCATCTACGTCAGCGGCGGGAGGCGGGGCTTGCAGCTGCGGCTCGCCCCCCAGGACCTGGTCCGGGCGGTGGGCGCCGTCTGGGGCGACGTGGTGGCCCCGCTGTAACACAAAATAACACAAAAAAGGGAGGCCGCTGCATTTCGCAGCGGCCTCCCTTGTATGTTCCCTTGTATGTTCGCCTGTTTTCTCACGGACGGGTTTTGGTTATTTTTCGTCCTCTTCGTCGTAGCGGAGGGCCTCCCGCAGGATCTCCTCCGTGCTGAACTGGCGGGTGGCCTCCGGAGCCGGCTGAGGTTTCTCCTCACAGGGTTCCTCTTCGGGATAGTCTTCCTCCAGGTAGTCCTCCTCCAGGTAGTCCTCCTCCAGGCCGCCTTCCGGGTAACTCTCTCCTTCGGGATAATCTTCCTCGTAGGGGCCGTAGTCCTCCTCGGGGTACTCTTCGCTGTCGTACCCCTCCGGGGAATAGTAGGCCTCTTGGCCGCCGTAGGCGTCCCCCGGGTAGGGGAGCTCCTCGGTGTACAGGGAGGCCTGCTGGGGCAGGTCCCCCTGGGGCTTCGGGGGAGCGGGAGGCGCAGGCGCCGGGGCCGGGGGTTGCTGGCGGCTTTCCGCCTCCTCAATTTCCTCCAGGATCCCGTCCCGGAAGCCGCCCTCCCGCAGGCGCCGCCTGCCGTGGAAGTAGAGGACCAGAATCAGCACCAGGCCGGCCACCCCCAGGGCGATGCACCCCACCCCCGCGAAAAACAGGGTGGTGGCCAGGGAGTTGCCCCGGACGTTTAGGTGGGCAAAGGTCACATAGTTGGGCTGGAGGTCCTCCTCCGTCTCCGAGGAGGAGCCCTCATTCAGGGAGGGCTTGGGCCGCTCCAGGGCCGGCCGGGGCGTGGAGGCGGGCCGGGGCGTGGCGATGGACTCGCCGCTGCCGATAGGCGGCCGGGTGACAGAGGGGGTGGGGGAAGGGGTGGCCTCCTCCACAGGGAGGGCGACCCAGGGATCTTCCGTGGGGTCGGGCTCTTCCCAGGGCTCCTCCGTAGGTTCTACCCAAGGTTCCTCCCAGGGTTCTTCTGTGGGTTCCACCCAGGGATCTTCCCAAGGGTCTTCCTCCGAGGGATCGTCCCAGCCCTCAGAGCCGGAGCTCTCCGAAGAGGAGTCCGGGTCCTCCTCCGAGGAGGAGGGGGGCTCCGTGGTGCTTTCCGAACCCTCCGAGGAGGAGGGCGGTTCCGGCGTGGGGAGGAAGGGGTCCGGGGTGGGGTCGGGCGACTCGATGCCCGGGTCCTCCGTGGCGGGGACCGTGGTGCCTTCCCCGGGCATCTCTGTATCTCCAGAGGGGAAGTCCCCCTCTGTAGCCAGCGCCTGGGTGGAGAGCAGCGCGGCGGACAGGGCTAAGGCGCCCAGGAGGGCGGCCATGCGGCGCGTATATCTCATAAAGCAGTTCCTCCTGCCGGTTGGAATATCCAATGTGTATCTATCCCTCTATTCTATCACAGAATCCCCTCTGCCGCAACTCCCCCCGCTTTCTTACAAAGAAAGCTTGGCAAAGAAATTTACTTCGCGCTGTCGCTCGCGCGTGGCCGCGCGGGACGAGACGCGTAGGTCTCGCCTGCCGGCTCGGTCGGTGCTGGACGGTGCCCACCGGGCACCAGCACCGCTCGCTGCGCTCCGCTCTCTAC
>CALWIE010000141.1 GCA_944380625.1 uncultured Clostridia bacterium | reverse complement strand
GATGTGCTTTCCTATTTTATGGGCCAGGCGGACGCCACCTGGCTGACCACCGCCCTGCGCACGGTGCTGCTGTTCGCTGTGGGGGTGTACGGGTTTTCCATCACGGAAAACCGCCGGGCCTACTATGTGATGTACGGCGTGGTGGGGGGCTTTTGGCTTTTGCACGTGCTCAACTGCCTGCGCCTGGGCTACCAGGATCCGGTGGGGGACGCGGGGGAGTACCTGAAGCTGGTCCAATTCCCCCTGTGGACCCTCTCCTTTGTCACCTTCTTCCGCCGGCGCCAGGGGCTCGACGGCCGGGCCGTGGGCTTCTTGGCCGCGAACTTCGCCACCATCCTGCTGGTGATCGCCCTCTCCTACGCCGCCGGGGACCCGGTGTACACCTACCAGTATCCGGACCGGGGGGTGTTTATCGGGATCTTGGGCTGGTTTGGGGTGGCCAACTCCCAAAGCTGCATCCTCACCCTGCTGGTACCCTCCCTGCTCCTGTGGGGGCTGCGCAGCTGCAAGCTCTGGCTCTTCAGCCTGTGCTGCCTGGGGGGCTTCGGGCTTTTGTACCTCACCGGCACCCGGCTGACCTATTACGGCGCCCTGCTCATCGGGGGGGCCTTTTTGGCGGTGCTCCTTCTCCGGCGGCGGCAGCTCCTGTTTTGCGTGCCCCTGGGGTTGGCCCTGGTGGCCCTGGTCCTCTTCCGGGGGGTGTCGCCCATGGCGGAGCGCCAGGCCCTCACCGCCAATTCCTACAGCATCTACCAGGCCAAGGCCGACGAGATCCTGGGGGAGGACAAGGGCTTTGTCTACCAGGAGGGGGAGGAGATCCCCCCGGAGATCCTGGAGAAGATCACCCGGGTCTACACCGAAGTCTACGACAAGCCGGGCCTTTACGGCGCCGTCCTCTTGGAGGACCTGATCGACGAGTTCGGCCTGGAGGCGGTCATGGAGCAGTACGATTACGCCACCAACCCGGAGACCCTCTACAACACCCGGGTGAAAAAGCTGACCGCCATGGCCATGGTGTGGGAAGAGCGGGACTTCCTCACCCGGCTGGTGGGCTTTGAGTACGCCGGGTGCCGGGTGGGCAGCCATATCTACGACCCGGAGAACGACTTCCCTGCGGTGCTCTACTATTACGGCTACCTGGGCACGGCCCTGTACTTTGCCTTTGCCGCCTATTTTGTGCTGGCCTCCCTTCGGGCCCTGGTCAAGGACTGGCGGCGGGTGGTCACAATCGAGTTCGCCGTGCCGGCCATGACCCTGGCCCTGATGCTGGGAGGCGCCCAGTTCTCGGGCCAGGTCCTGCGCAAGCCCAGCGTCACTGTGTACGGCTCGGTGGCGGCGGCCCTCCTGTTTGTGGCGCTGCGCCAGGGGAAGGGGCCGTTTTTTGGAAACGAGAAAAGGACTGGAGGGGATGGGTTATGAAACAAAAGCTTGCAAGGGTAAAGGAAGCTGTGGACAAAAGGCTCTCCTGGCTGGTGGGGGCTGTCATCGTGGTGCAGCCCCTGCTGGACGTGCTGTCCTATTTTCTCCAGGAGCTGGGCAGCAACTCCCTGACCACCCTCCTCCGGTTTTTCATGCTGGCCTTTGTGGCCCTGCTGGGCTTTTTGGTCAGCGACCGGAAGAAGCTCTACTTCCTCTTTTACGGGGTGGTGGCGGTCTACTGGATAGCCCACGTCCTCAACTGCTTCCGGGTGGGCTACCAGTCCCCTGTGTCCGACGCCGGGGCCTTTTTGCGGATTATGAATTTCCCCATCTTCACCCTTTCCTTCATCACCTTCTTTGAAAAGGGCCCGGAGATGCGCCGTTTCGTCTTTGGGGGCTTTGCCATCAACCTGGTGACCATGGCGGTGTTCACCATCCTGCCCTGGGCCACGGGGAACCCGGTGTACACCTACCACGAGCAGTTCATCGGCGTCATGGGGTGGTTCGCCGTGGAAAACGCCCAAAGCACCATCCTGGTGCTGGTGGCCCCCTTTGCCGTCTACTGCTCCTACCGGCTGCAAAAATACCCGCTGTTCCTGCTGGCCCTGGCCTTGAGCTTCGGCATGTTGTTTGTCACCGGGACCAAGTTTACTTTCTACTCCATCTTCATCATCGCCGGGGCGTTTATCCTGCTGTTTGCCCTCAACCTGCAAAAGCGGTGTTTCCGGTACGTGCTGCCCCTGGCGGCGGTGATCCTGCTGGTGGTGGCCCTCTGGGATTACTCCCCCATGCAGGAGCGGGAAAACCAGTACGACTACGCCCTGGGGAACTACCAGCAGCAGGTGGACGAAGGCCTGCGCAGCAGCGGCACAAACGCCGAGGCCCTGGAGGAGATCAAGCAGGAGGTCAACCAGGCCAAGGAGGAGTCCGCTTCCTCCAGCTCCAAGGACGAGGACCCGGAGGAGCAGGAGAAGGATAGGGAAGAGGAGCTCTACGAGGCCGAGACCCGCCTGGGGCGCATTCGCCGGAACCTGGTCAGCGTCTACACGGACCCCGACGGCTATGGCCCCATCCTGGAGAACCTCTACGACCGCTTCGGCATCTACAATGTGATGGAGGTGTACGACTACGCCTCCGCCTCCTATATCCTCTCCGACCTGCGGCTGCACAAGTCCATGTACGCGGAGCTCATGTGGCAGGAAAAGGATTTCCTCACCCATCTGCTGGGCTCCGAGGCCCAGGACATGATCGCGAACGGGGTCAACTACGACCTGGAAAACGATTTTCCGGCGGTGTTCTACTCCTGCGGCTACGTGGGGTTTGCCCTGTACATCCTCTTCATCCTCTTGTTTGTGGGGATGGTGCTGCGGGCCTTTGCCATGGACGTGGCCGCCGCCTGGCAGGACCAGGCGGGGAAGAAGCGCCTGCCCCCCCTGCGGGGCCTGATGGCCTTAGGGGACGGTATCCGCCGGTTTTTGACGGTGGAGGTGGGCGCCGTGGGCATGACCTTTCTCCTGTCGGTGATCTCCGGGCTGATCTCCGGGAATACCCTGCGCCGTCCCAACGTCACTGTGTACTTCGCCATCTCCACGGCGTACCTGTGCTATCTCACCTACCTGCGGCGCAGGGAGCCCTTCTTCCGGAAGAAGGGCCGCCCCGGCGCTCAGCCCAAGCCCTGATATTTCACAAACCGCGAAAGGCGCTTCCCTGAGGGAAGCGCCTTTTTTCTTGTTCCCCGAGGATTCCCAGGGGGGAAGGGAACCATCAGCTTTTTCTGGGGGAGCTCTAAATGGCCTGTCCCCAGTTCCGTTCCCCGATTTTATTTCAGCGAACAGGGGAGAGTGCCCCTCAAAGACCTAATCCTTATCGATTTTCCCCCGAGTGGGACTAACCCCGGCCTTTCCCCAGGGGATGTCCTCAAAAGGTTTAGCCGCCCCCGTTTCTGAAGTTCCTTAGCAGGTGGGGGCCCAAACCCTGCCCCGGGCGATTTCCAGCGGGGGGCTCTCCGGGTTTCCCCCAGGGGGGAGCCCCAACCCCCATTTTTCGTCGATTTTCAAGCCAGCAGGGCGAACCCCGGGCTTTCCCCAGGGGAGGGCCCAAAACGTTTAACCGTCCCTGCCCCTTTTTTCGGAACCTCCCAGCAGGAGGGGGAGTTTTCCCCAAACCCCGCCCCCGGCGATTTCCAGCGGGGGGCTCTCCGGTTTTCCCCCAGGGGGGGAGCCCCAACCCCCATTTTTTGTCGATTTTCAAGCCAGCAGGACGAACCCCGGGCTTTCCCCAGGGGAGGGGCCCAAAAAGTTCAACTGTCCCTGCCCTCTTTTCGGAACCTCCCAGCAGGCGGGGGAGTTTTTCCCAAACCCCGCCCCCGGCGATTCCCGCCAGGACGGGGGAGGGGAGAAAATGAGAAAAACCGGCAAAGCAAAAAGGCCGCAGTTTCCTGCGGCCCTTTTGCTTTTAATGAGGATGTATTTTAGAAGACTTATACGCTTGTTCTTCTTCCAGCCAGGAGGTTAGCGCTGGAAGGTGGCCAGGGACATGCCGTTGACGTTCACGTAGAACAGGCCCTCGTGGACGGCGGCCATGTGGTCCCAGCTGTCCCGGCGGCGGTCGGCCATGCGGTGGGCCTTGCGCTCCTCGTGGGCAGCCTTGTTCATTTTGCGGGAAGTGTAGATGCTCTCTGCTCTTTTCATGATATTTGACTCCTTTTCGGTTATACGCTCTTTTTTTCCTTACAGCTTCTGCCAGCAGGGCAGCGCCGCGCTGCTCACGTTCACATAGCTCTCGTCCCGGCGGGCGTTGTCCTCCACGAACCGGTCCAGGTTGCCCATCCAGCGGCGGGCTTCAGCGGCGGCTTCCTTCTTGGCCTTGGTGATGTTCAGGGTCTTTGCGGTGTACTTTTTCATAATCTTCTTACCTCTTCTCTGTCTCATTCTCTGGTTCCGAATACCAAACTTATACTCTTTATATCCCTTGCGGCTTCGCTCAGATCTTCTGGCTCAGGGGGAGGATCACGCCGCTGACGTTTGCGTAACATACCTCGCCGTGGCCCTGCATCTCGTTGAGCCGAGTCAAACTGTCCTGCACGCGGCGTGCTTCACGGGCAGCTTCTCTCTTCTCATGCGCAGCCTTGTTCAGCATTCTGGAAGTGTAGATGGTCTCTGCTTTTCTGCTCATTGTGTAACTACCCCTTTCGTAGATTCAGCTGGGCGTCTTGCTTTTTTCTCTCACCTCAGCTTACGGCCTTAGTATAAACCC
>CALWIE010000140.1 GCA_944380625.1 uncultured Clostridia bacterium | reverse complement strand
GAAGTTCTCCGACATCAAGCAGGGGGACGTCCTGGAGGCCTACGAAATGGAGGAGTACCGCGACTAGCGGGTGCGTGGCCGGTGCGTGACCGCACAGGACGATTCGCGCTGTGGGGCGGCGGCTTAGCGCCGCGCCTGTGTAAGTCGCAAGCGCGCGTTCGCGGCGGGTGGCCCCGCAGGACAATTCGCGCTGTGGGGTGCTGGTGCCCGGTGGGCACCGTCCAGCACCGGTCTCCGTTGCCACTCCGGTCGGTGCTGGACGTCTGCCACTGGCAGACAGCACCCGAGCCGGCAGGCGAGACTCGCTCGCTTGCGCTCGGGCTGTGTAGGTCGCAAGCTCGCGTTCGCGGTTGGTAACTTGACTGCCCTTGCTCTTGCCCTTGGCCTTTGAGGGGGTATGGGGGGATACTTCCCCCCTAAAGGGGGGCTTGGGGGGAATTTTCCCCCCAGGGGGTCCAAGGGGGCAACGCCCCCTTGAAAAAAGCCTTGGCGGGCCCGTGGCCGGGCAGGACAGGCCGCCTTCTTGCCTTTGGCAAGGGCGGGGGCGTCCTACGGAAACTTATGGCGAGTAGGGAACTAGTGTTTTACAGAAAAAGCAAAAGCCGCGCCGCTGCTCTATCCACCCGCAGTAGAGAGCGAGTGGAACGAGCGGGGCTGGTGCCCAGTGGGCACCGTCCAGCACCGACCGAGCCGGCAGGCGAGACCGGCGCGTCTTGTTCCGCGCGATCACGCGCCTGTGGCAAGGGCGGGGGCGTCCTACGGAAACTTGCGGCGGGTAGGAAACTGCCGTTTTACAGAAAAAGCAACAGCCGCGCCAGCGCTTTAACCACCCACTGTAGAGAGCGGAGCGCAAGCGAGCGACAACGCGAAGTAAATTTCTTTGCCAAGCTTTCTTTTAAGAAAGCGGGGGGAAAGGGGGCTTTGCCATGCCTAGTTTTAAGATTGACCGCACCACAGAGGACATCCACCGGGAGCTTTCCGCCATTTTGCGGGAGGTGAAAGACCCCCGGGTGAAGGACTGCCTGCTGAGCCTGGTGCGGGTGGAGGTCACCAACGACCTGTCCTACTGCACGGTCTATGTCAGCACCATGGAGGGCATGGACCGCACCAAAACCGCAGTGCAGGGCTTAAAGTCCGCCGCAGGGTTCATCCGGCGGGAGCTGGGGCGCCGCCTCTCCCTGCGCCACGTGCCCCAGCTGCTCTTCAAGGCCACGGACTCCATCGCCTATGGGGCCCACATCTCCCAGCTGCTCCACGGCTTGGAGAAGGAGGAGGGGGAAGAGCCCTCCGGCGAGGAGGGATGAGGCCATGCTGGACTGCGCCCAGACCGCGGCCCTTTTACAGGGCTGGGACAAGATTTTGGTGATGAGCCACGCCTCCCCCGACGGGGACACCCTGGGCTCTGCCTGCGCCCTGATGGGCGGGCTTCAGGCCCTGGGGAAGGAGGTGGGCTTCTTCTGCCCGGACCCGGTGCCGGAGAAGTTCGCCTACCTGTTTGAGGGGATCTCCCTGGGGGAATTTGAGCCCGAGCACGTGGTGAGCGTGGACGTGGCGGATAAGGCCCTGCTGGGCCGGCCTGCCCCCCAGGAGCTCATCTGCCGGACGGAGCTCTCCATCGACCACCACGGCACCCACGTGCCCTTCGCCCAGGAGCGGTGGGTGGAGCCGGAGGCCGCCGCCACCACAGAGCTGATCTACGCCCTGCTGAGGGAGCTGGGGGTGGAGATCACCCCTGCCCTGGCGGGTTGCCTCTACACAGGGCTTTCCACGGACACCGGATGCTTCCGCTACCGGAACGTGACCCCCCGCACCCACCGCATCGCTGCGGACCTTCTGGAGCTGGGGGCCCCGGGGGCGGAGGTCAACCGGCGGATGTTCGAGAGCAAGACAAAGGGCCAGGTGGAGGCCGAGCGCCGGGCCATGGAGGGGATGCGCTTCTCCTGGGAGGGGAAGTGCGCCCTGGTGCGGCTGCCCTTTTCCATCTTTGGGGAGACCGGCGTCCAGGAGAGCGACCTGGACGGGGTGGCGGCCATGCCCCGGGAGATCCAGGGGGTGGTGCTGGGGGTGACCCTGAAGGAGAAAGAGGACGGCAGGATCAAGGCCTCCGTGCGGGCCAACCCCCCGGCGGACGCCTCGGTGCTGTGCAAGCGCTTTGGGGGCGGAGGCCACCAGGGCGCCGCCGGGTGCTCTTTGGGGATGGTCCCCATGGAGGAGGCTGCGGCGAAGATGGAAGAGGCCTGCGGGGCCTATTTAAAGGAATTGGGGCTCATCTAGGCCCCGGGCAGGGGAGGCTGCGGGCCTCCCCTGCGTTTCCGTAAGGCGGGAAAGGAGCGAGGGAACATGGACGAGAAGATCGTGCGGGAAACCACCCAGCGGGGCCGGGACTTTTTAAAGTCCCTGGATACGGCGCAGCGGGAGAGAGAGGGCGGGGACTACAAGACCGACCAGGAGCGGAGGCTCCCCCAGCCGCCCCTGGTGAAAGAGGCCATGGCAGCGGCCGCCCAGGACCTGCCCCGGGATTTTGAGGCCCTGGGCCTTCGGGACAACCTGTGGGAGCTGCTCGTAAAGCGCAAGAGCAGCCGGGTGTACACCCAGGAAAAGCTGAGCCTTTTGCAGCTGTCCTTTTTGCTGTGGGCCACCCAGGGGGTCAAGGGGATCCGGGGGAAGCGCTATGCCACCCTGCGGACCGTGCCCAGCGGCGGGGCCCGCCACCCCTTTGAGACCTACCTGCTGGTGCGGCAGGTGGAGGGCCTGGCCCCCGGGGCCTATCACTACCTGCCCATGACCCACCAGCTGGAGCTGCTCTCCCCCATGGAGGACGGGGAGGCCCTGTTTGACCTGGTGGACGAGAGCCTGTGCGGCCAGCGGTGGGCGGCCAAGGCCGGGGCGGTGTTCTACTGGAGCTTTGTGCCCTACCGCAGCGAGTGGCGCTACGGGATGCACGCCCACCGGATGATCATGGCCGACATGGGCCACGTGGGGGAGAACCTGTACTTGGCCTGCGCGGCCCTGGGGCTGGGCACCTGCGGCATCGGCGCCTACGACCAGAAGCTGTGCGACCGGACCTTCCGGCTGGACGGGGAAGAGGAATTTGTAATCTACGCCCAGACCGTGGGCACGGTCCAGGCGGAGGACGAAAAGGCGGAGCGGGACTTCTACAGCTTTGTGGAGGAACAGGGCCTGTAAGGGGCCGCTCCCAGAGGATTTTGCGCCGGAGGCATTGGGAAAGGAGCATCCATGAACGGCATCATCATTTTGGACAAGCCCGCGGGCTTTACCTCCTTCGACGCGGTGGCTGTGCTGCGGCGGCTCTCCGGGGAGAGGCGGATTGGCCACACCGGCACCCTGGACCCCATGGCCACCGGGGTGCTGCCCATCCTGCTGGGGCGGGCCCCCAAGGCCCTCTCTTTCCTGCCGGACACGGACAAGGAGTATGAGGCGGCCTTCCGCCTGGGGGAGCGCCGGGACACCGGGGACGTCACCGGCCAGGTGGTACAGGAGAGCGCCGCCCCGGTCCCCCGGGAGGCCCTGGAGGCGGTTCTGCCCGCCTTCCGGGGGGAGATCCTCCAGGTGCCGCCCATGTATTCGGCGGTGTCTGTAGGGGGCAGGCGCCTGTACGAGCTGGCCCGCAAGGGCCTGGAGGTGGAGCGGCCCCCCCGGCCGGTGAAGGTCTCCTCCCTAGAGCTTGTGGAGTACGACCCCGCCGCCCGGGAGGGGCGGCTGCGGGTGGCCTGCTCCAAGGGGACGTACATCCGGGTGCTGATTGAGGACATCGCCAAAGGGGCGGGGTCCTGCGGCACCATGACCGCCCTGCGGCGCACCCGGGCCTGCGGCTTCTCCCTGGGGCAGGCCCGGCCCCTGGAGGCCTTGGAGGCCCTCCGGGAGGAGGGGCGGCTGGAGGAGGCCCTCCTCCCGGTGGAGGAGCTGTTCCGGGAGTTCCCGGCGGTGGGGGTCAGCGCCGCCCAGGCGGTCCGGTTCCAAAACGGGGGCAGCCTGGACCTGGCCCGGCTGCGCCGGCCTCCCCGGGAGGAGGCCCTGTGCCGGGTGCTCTCCCCGGAGGGGGAGTTTTTGGGCCTGGGACGGGCGGAGCCCCAGGGGGGCCAGCTGCGGTTTGTGAAAAGTTTTGCGGAGGGAGGAACGCCTTGATGAAGATCCTGCGGAGCCTGGAGGACATCCGGGAGGGGAGCCCCTGCTCCCTGGCCCTGGGGGCTTTTGACGGGCTGCACCGGGGCCACATGGCGGTCATCCACGCCGCCTGCGCGCCGGTGGGGGAAGAGGGGCCCCTGCGGGCGGCGGTGCTCACCTTCTCCCGCAGCCCCTCGGGGAACAGCGCGGTGCTCACCGCCCGGGACAAGGAGCGCCTGCTGGAGGGGGCGGGGGTGGAGACCCTCTACTCCCTGGAGTTCCCCCAGGTGAAGGACTGGGAGGCCGGGGACTTTGTCCGCCAGGTGCTCTTTGGGCGGTGCCGGGCGGTGCGCCTCTGCTGCGGGGAGGACTTCCGCTTTGGCCGGGGGGCCCGGGGGGACGTGGCCCTGCTGGGGCGGCTCTGCCGGGAGGCGGGGGCCGGCCTCTACGTGGTGCCCCCGGTGGAAGAGGGCGGGGAAAAGGTCAGCTCCACCCGGATACGGGCGGCTGTGGAGGCGGGGGACATGGCCCTGGCCGGGCGGCTGCTGGGGCGGCCCTTCGGCTTTTCCCTGGAGGTGATCCACGGCAACCACATCGGCACCGGGCTGGGGACGCCCACCATCAACCAGGCCATCCCCGAGGGGTTTGTGCTGCCCCGGTTTGGGGTGTACGCCTCCTGGTGCCGGGTGGGGGGCGAGTACTTCTACGGGGTGACCAACGTGGGGCTCAAGCCCACGGTGGGCTCCGACCGGGTGCTGGCGGAGACCTGGATGCCCGATTTCCGGGGGGACCTGTACGGCAAGCGGGTGCGGGTGTTCCTGCTGGGGTTCTTGCGCCCGGAGAGGAGGTTTTCCTCCCTGGAGGAGCTCAAGGCCGCCATCCAGGAGAACGCCGTCCAGGCCCAAAAGGTCTGCGCCCAGGTCCCGCCCCCGGTTTTCCCGGGGTGAGGCCCCGGGATTTCCCAGCCATATTTCCCGAAAAGCCCTTTACAAACAGGCGGGGCTATGCTAAAATAAGCAAGCTGCCCGTTCCTCGGATAGGGGAGACACCGACCCTTACCTGTGGACCGGGTGAATTTACAGCGGCATGGGCCGCGGAAAAGGTGGAATTTTCTATGACCAAGACCGAAAAGACCGAAATTATCCAGAAGTACGCCCGCCACGAGGGCGACACCGGCTCCCCTGAGGTGCAGATCGCTGTGCTGACCAAGCGCATCAACGACTTGACCGAGCACCTGCGCCAGAACAAGAAGGACCATCACTCCCGCCGGGGTCTGCTCAAGATGGTCGGCCAGAGACGGAACCTCTTGAACTACCTGATCAAGATCGACATCGAGCGGTACCGCGCTATCATTGCCGAACTGGGTATCCGTAAGTAAAGAAAAGAGAAGCGGGCTGTGACTGTGGGCCTTGGGCCGGCGGGCACAGCCTTTCGCTCTTTTTTGGGGCGGCGCCTGTTTTACAAGCAAACCAGCCGGAGGCTCCGGCCGGCTTGTTTCCTTGTCAAACAGGACCGTCCTTTCTGAAATAAACACCCGGAATAGGCCGGAGGAACCGGCCCGGGAGAAAGGATCGTGTTATGTTCGAGAATTTCAAGGTGTTTGAAACAGAGCTGGCAGGGCGGCCCCTGGTGATTGAGACGGGGAAAATGGCCCAGCTGGCAAACGGCGAGTGCCTGGTGCGTTATGGGGACACCGTGGTGCACGTGGCCGCCACCGCCTCCGCCAAGCCCCGGGACGGCATCGATTTCTTCCCCCTCTCGGTGGACTTTGAGGAAAAGCTCTACTCTGTGGGCAAGATCCCCGGCGCGTTTTTGCGCAGGGAGGGCCGCCCCTCGGAAAAGGCCACCCTCACCTGCCGCATGATCGACCGGCCCATCCGGCCCTTGTTCCCCAAGGACATGCGCAACGACGTGTCCATTGTGTGCACCGTCATGTCCGTGGACCAGGACAACTCCCCGGAGATCGCCGCCCTCATCGGCACCTCCATTGCCCTGTCCATCTCCGACATCCCCTGGAAGGGGCCCATCTCCGGCGTGTCTGTGGGCCTTGTGGACGGGGAGTTTGTCATCAATCCCAACGCCGCCCAGCGGAAGGTGAGCGACATGGCCGTCACCGTGGCCTCTACCGACCAGCGCATCGCCATGATCGAGGCCGGCGCCAACGAGGTCTCCGACGAGGATATGTATAACGGCATCATGGCCGGCCACGAGGCCAACCAGAAGGTCATCGAGTTCATCAAGGGCATCCAGCGGGAGATCGGCAAGGAGAAGTTCGAGTACCCCTCCAATAAACCCGAGCCCGGCATGTTCGAGGCCATCCGGGACTACGCCGAGGACGCCGTCCGGGCCGCCCTGGACACCGACGACAAGAACGTCCGGGACGAGCGCTTAAAGCCCGTCTACGAGGATGTGCAGCAGCACTTTGCCGAGGAGTACCCCGACAGCGAGGCCAAGATTGACGAGTGCCTGTACCTGACCCAGAAGTACGTGGTGCGCCGCTGGCTTTTGGACGAGCAGAAGCGGGTGGACGGCCGGGGCATGGACGACATGCGCCCTCTGGCCGCCGAGGTGGCCCTGCTGCCCCGCACCCACGGTTCCGGTATGTTCACCCGGGGGCAGACCCAGGTGCTCACCGTGGCCACCCTGGGCTCCATCCGGGACAACCAGCTTTTGGACGGCATCGACGAGGAGGAGACCAAGCGCTACATCCACCACTACAACTTCCCCTCCTACTCGGTGGGCGAGACCCGGCCCAGCCGTGGCCCCGGCCGCCGGGAGATCGGCCACGGCGCCCTGGCGGAGCGGGCCCTTTTGCCTGTGATCCCCAGCGTGGACCAGTTTCCCTACACCATCCGCCTGGTCAGCGAGGTGCTCTCCTCCAACGGCTCCACCAGCCAGGCCTCCATCTGCGGCTCCACCCTGGCCCTGATGGACGCCGGCGTGCCCATCAAGGCCCCGGTGGCCGGCCTCTCCTGCGGGCTGATTACCGAAGGCGACCGCTGGATGACCATGGTGGACATCCAGGGCATTGAGGACTTTTTCGGCGACATGGACTTTAAGGTGGGCGGCACCAAAAAGGGCATCACCGCCATCCAGATGGATTTGAAGATCCACGGCCTGACCCCCGAAATGGTGAAGGAGGCCCTGGAGAAGACCCACAAGGCCAGAAACTATATCATCGACGAGATCCTCCTGAGGGCCATCCCCGAGGTGCGCCCGGAGCTGTCCCCCTACGCCCCCAAGATGCTCTCCACCCAGATCCCCGTGGACAAGATCCGGGAGGTCATCGGCAGCGGCGGCAAGGTCATCCAGAAGATCTGCGCCGAGTGCGAGGTCAAGATGGACGTGGAAGAGGACGGCCATGTGTTCATCTCCGGCCTGGACCTCCAGAAGTGCCAGCGGGCTTTGGACATTGTGGACACCATTGTCAACGACCCGGAGCCCGGCTCTTACTACAACGGCCGGGTGACCCGGCTGATGGACTTCGGCGCCTTTGTGGAGATCGCCCCGGGCAAAGAGGGCCTGGTGCACATCTCCCGCCTGGACGTCAAGCGCACCGAGAAGGTCACCGACGTGGTGCAGGTGGGGGACATCGTCAAGGTGAAGGTCCTGGAGATCGACGACAAGGGCCGCTTAAACCTCTCCCGCCGGGACGCCCTGATCGACCTGGACGGGGCTGTGCCGGAGAACGAGGTGGGCGACGGCCGCCCGCCCCGCCGGGAGCACCGGGACCGGGATCGGGACCGCAGGCCCAGAAGGGACCACGACAGAAGATAAGTTTTAAAAGAACACGGCTGGACCTGGGGCGGGCGCTCTGGGCCCGGCCGTTTTTTTGAGGGGGCGGGGGAAAAAGGTTTGTCATGGGGCCGGTTCTGTGGTAACATGAAGGTATCCTGGCAGGAGGGGGCGGGGCAGATGGAAAAAAGGGCGCAAAGGTTTTCGGAGGGGAAGGCCTCCCCCTGGCCCGCCGCCGCGGCGGCCGCAGCCCTGGTGGCCCTTTTGCACCTGGTGTTCATGGGGTTTTCCGGGGTGGGGTTTGGCTGGCACAGCCCCTATAACAGCTATGTCCTCCAGGCCCAGGCCTGGCTCTCCGGGCGGCTGGACTTGGGGCAGGACTACCCCTACCTGGAGCTGGCCGTCTACCAGGGCCGCTACTACGTGAGCTTTCCCCCCTTCCCCTCCTATGTGCTGCTGCCCTTTGTTGCCCTCTTTGGGGAGGCGGTGCCGGAGGTGGCCCTGGCCCTGGGGGCCGCGTCCCTGGGGGCCGGCTGCGCCGCCCTGCTGGGCGCCCGCTTCGGTCTGGAGCCCCGGGCCCAGGTGGCCCTGGCGGCGTTTTTGTACGGGGGCACCGCCCTGTGGCAGGTGACGGTGGAGGGCAGCGTCTGGTTTTTCGCCCAGAATCTGTCTTTGCTGTGCACCCTTTTGGCCCTGTGCCAGGCGAGCCGGGGGCGGCTGGGGTGGGGGCTCTTTTTCCTCAGCTGCGCCGTGGGCTGCCGGCCCTTTCAGCTGTGCTTTCTGCCCCTTGTGGCCCTGCTGGCCCGAGAGGCCTGGGAGGGCCCGGGGAAAAGCTGGCTGCGGGAGGTGCTCCGCCGGCCCTGGGCGCTGCTGCCCGGCTTTTTGATGGGCTGCTCTTACATGGCCCTAAACGCCCTGCGCTTTGGGAACCCCCTGGAGTTCGGCCACAACTACCTGCCGGAGTTTGTCCGCTCCCCCCAGGGGCAGTTCAGCCTCTCCTATCTTTTGGGGAACCTGGAGAGCCTTTGGCGGCTGCCCACCCTGGACCCGAAGACGGGGACCCTCCAGTTCCCCCTGTTCAACGGCATGAACGTCTTTCTCGCCTTCCCCCTGCTGGTGTGGCTTCTCTACCGGATGGCCCGGGCGGGGCGGGGGTGGCTGGAGGCCTCCTCCTGGCGGCGGGTGCTGGCGGTGGGCTGGGGGTGCCTGCTGCTGGAGCTGTTTTTGCTTTTGTGCCACAAGACCATGGGGGGCCACCACTTTGGCAACCGCTACGTGGGGGACCTGATGCCCGGGGCCTATTTGATGCTTTGCGCCCTGCCCCGGGGGAAACCCCTCTCCGGCGGGGAGGAGGGGCTGTTCCTCTTCCTGCTTTTGGGAGGGGCGCTTGTAAACTTCACCGGCGTGCTGGGGTATTTTCAGCCAGGCTGACCGGTGCCATTCCATAGAAGGAGGATTTGCCATGACATTTCAGGAGTATTTCGAGCAGGTGAAGGACCGTTTTATGGGGGCCGACGTCTCCGGCGTCTCCGACCCCACCCGCATCCAGATCAACATCACCGGCGAGGCCGCCGGCACCTTTTACGTGGAGATCAAGGGCGGGAAGCTCTCCATCGAGCCCTATGAGTACCACGACCGGGACGTGGAGCTGACTGTTTCCGACGAGAATTTTTGGAAGATCGCCAACGGGAAGCTGGACCCGGTGGCGGCCTTCACCTTTGGGAAGCTCAAGGCCAAAGGGGACCTGGGCAAGGCCTTGGAGCTGAAAAAACTGATGAAGTGACGGGATTTTGCCGGAGAGGAGGGCGCCTGTGGAGAAAAAAGCCATAATCGCCATGAGCGGCGGGGTGGATTCCAGCGTGGCCGCGCTGCTGTGCCAGCAGCAGGGTTTCGATTGCCTGGGCGTCACCCTGGCCCTGACGGACAACGGGGACAGGGGGCTTTCCCGGGAGAAGGCCTGCTGCGCCCTGGAGGACGTGGAGGACGCCCGGCAGGTGGCCTTCCGCCTGGGGATCCCCTTTTACGTGTTCAACTTTAAAGAGGCCTTCCGCCGGGAGGTGATGGACCGGTTTGCCCAGGCCTACGCCCGGGGGGAGACCCCCAACCCCTGTGTGGACTGCAACCGGTACATCAAGTTCGGCAAGCTCATGGCCCGGGGGGAGGAGATCGGCTACCCCTATGTGGCCACGGGCCACTACGCCCGGGTGGAGTTCCAGGAGGGCTCCGGCCGGTGGCTTTTGAAAAAGGGCCTGGACGGGCAAAAGGACCAGAGCTATATGCTCTACACCCTCACCCAGGAGCAGCTCTCCCGGCTGCTGCTGCCCCTGGGGGGGCTTTCCAAAGAGCGGGTCCGGCGGCTGGCGGAGGAGCAGGGGTTCTCAAACGCCCGCAAGGGGGACAGCCAGGACATCTGCTTTGTGCCCGACGGGGACTACGGGGCCTTTATCCGCCGGTGGACGGGGAAGGAGTTCCCCCCCGGGGAGTTTGTGGGCGCCCAGGGGCAGGTCTACGGGACGCACAGGGGGATTATCCACTACACCGTGGGCCAGCGCAAGGGCCTGGGGCTCTCCTTCCCCCAGCCCATGTTCGTCAAGGAGCTGGACGTGGAAGGGAACCGGGTGGTGCTCGGGAAAGCGGAGGAGCTGTTCTCGCAAGAAGTAATAGCCCGGGACATCAACCTCATCTCTGTGGAGAGCATCCCAGCGCCCCTGCGGGTGAGGGCTAAAATCCGCTACCGCCAGCAGGAGCAGCCCGCCACCGCGGTGCAGACCGGCCCCGACGAGCTGACCGTGGCCTTCGACGCGCCCCAGCGGGCGGTGACCCCGGGGCAGGCCCTGGTGCTCTACGACGGGGACGTGGTCGTGGGCGGCGGCACCATTGTGAGAAGGTAGGGAAAGGAGGCTTTTGACCTGTGGAACTGAAAGACGCGGAGATTTTGGTGGTCAAGGTGGGCACCTCCACCCTGACCTATGAAAGCGGGAAGGTGAACCTCAGGCGGATGGAAGAGCTTTGCCGCACCCTTTCGGATTTGCAGAACGCCGGGCGGCGGCTGGTGCTGGTGTCCTCCGGGGCCATTGGGGTGGGCATGGGCAAGCTGGGGCTGCCCCGGCGGCCTGAGGAGACGGAGAAAAAGCAGGCTTTGGCGGCGGTGGGCCAGTGCGAGCTCATGTTCCTCTACGACAAGTTTTTCGGGGAGTACGGCCACACAGTGGCCCAGGTGCTGCTGACCGCCGACGTGGTGGACTACCCCCGGGGCCGGGAGAACGTGCAGAACACCTTCCGGGAGCTCTTGTCCATGGGGGTGATCCCGGTGGTCAACGAGAACGACACCGTAGAGACCCAGGAACTGGAGGGCAAGAACTTTGGGGACAACGACACCCTGTCCGCAGTGGTGGCGGGGCTGTGCGGGGCCCAGGGGCTTGTGATCCTGACGGACATCGACGGCCTGTACGACCGGGACCCCCGGAAGGACCCGGGGGCCCGGCGGATTCCCCGGGTGGAGGAGATCACCCCCCAGGTGGAGGCCCTGGCGGGGGGCGCGGGCTCCGGCCGGGGCACGGGGGGCATGGCCACCAAGCTGAAAGCGGCCAAGCTGGCCAAGAGCCAGGGGATCCCCTTGGCCATTGTCAGCGGCAGCAGTTTGGAGGGATTGTACCGGCTGCTGGAAGGGGAGAGCGTAGGCACCCTGTTTCCCGCGTAGGAGCGCCGGAGGCGGAAAAAGGCCAGGGCCTCCCCCCTTTTGCAGACTTTTGCGCGCCTTTGGCGTTTGCGTTAGGAGGTTTTTCCCATGACCATCACAGAAATGGGCCGCAAGGCCAAGGCGGCGTCCCGGGTCCTGGCTGCGGCAGGGGCCCTGAAAGAAGAGGCCCTCCTTCAGGCGGCGGAGTCCCTTTGGCTGCGCCGGGAGGAGATCCTTGGGGCCAACGCCCAGGACCTGGAGGCCGGCAGGCAGGGGGGGCTGTCCCCCGCCCTTTTGGACAGGCTGGCCCTGACAGAGGCCCGCGTCCGGGACATGGCCCAGGCGGTACAGGAGGTGGCGAAAGCCCCCGACCCGGTGGGCAGGGTGCTCTCCGGGCAGAGGCTTCCCAACGGCCTGCACGTGGAGAAGGTCACCGTGCCCCTGGGGGTGGTGGGCATCATCTACGAGGCCCGGCCCAACGTGACCAGCGACGCCGCCGCCCTGTGCCTGAAGGCGGGCAACGCCGTCATCCTCCGGGGCGGGAAGGAGGCCCTCCGTTCCAACCAGGCGGTGGCAAACGTCCTGCGGGACGCCCTGGAGGCAAAGGGCCTGCCCCCGGACTGCGTCCAGCTGGTGGGGGACGCCTCCCGCCAGTCCGCCAGGGAGCTGATGGAGCTGACGGGCTATCTGGACGTGCTCATTCCCCGGGGCGGGGCGGGGCTCATCCGCTCGGTGAAGGAGAACGCCCGGGTGCCGGTGATCGAGACCGGCGTGGGCAACTGCCACGTGTACGTGGATAAGAGCGCCGGCCTGCCTATGGCGGCGGAGATCGTCTTCAACGCCAAGTGCTCCCGGCCCTCGGTGTGCAATGCCCTGGAGACCCTCCTTGTCCACCAGGACGTGGCGGAAAGGGCCCTGCCCCTCATCCGGGCCCGGCTGGAGGAGAGACAGGTGGAGCTGCGGGGCTGCGAGAGGGCCCGGGCCATCCTGCCGGGCATCCGGGCCGCCACGGAGGAGGACTGGGAGACGGAGTATCTCGATTACATCCTGGCGGTGAAGGTGGTGGGCTCCCTGGACGAGGCCCTCTCCCACATCGCCCGGTACTCCACCGGCCACAGCGAGTGCATTGTCACCCAGGACTACGGCGCCGCCCAGCGGTTTTTAAACGAGGTGGACGCGGCGGCGGTGTATGTAAACGCCTCCACCCGGTTTACGGACGGAGGCCAGTTCGGCCTGGGGGCGGAGATCGGCATTTCCACCCAGAAGCTTCACGCCCGGGGCCCCATGGGGCTGGAACAGCTGGTGAGCTATAAATTCCTCATCCGGGGCTCCGGCCAAGTGCGGTGACCCCGCCGGAGGCGGGAAAAGTTTTTTGGGGAAGCTTTCATTCCAAAAAGCTTCTAGTTTAAAAAGGCCGGCGCGGCCGGCTCTCTCCAAGCGGCGGGGGCTACAGCAGCAGGAAGAACAGCGCGAAGAGCAGCTCCTGGTTTTTCTCCTCTCCGGAGAGGAGGAGCAGCAGCGCCAAAATCACCGTGCGCTCTTTGTCCCGAAAGAACACCCCCAGCGGGGAGGCCTCTTCCCCCGTGGGGGCGGGAGGCTCCGGAGGGGGCGGCCCCTCCGGGGGAGCGGGCTTTGGAGGTGGGGGAATGTGGGCCCGGGCCTGCATCTCCCGGGCCCGGCGGGCGGCCTCTTCCCGCAGCCGGTTCATGTCCATATCCCCTGGCATGGAGGCCTCCTTCCTCACAGCAGCCCGCTCAGCAGCCCGGAAAGGGCCCCGCTCTCCTTGAGCAGGGGCAGCAGGCGGAGCATCTGCAAAATTTTTATGGCTTCGTCCACCTTCTTCTGCCGGGCAGGGCCCAGCAGGGGCCGCAGGGCCCGCAGCAGCCGGGTGGCGTCGTCCTCCCGGCTGGCCTGGCTGAGCAGGGGGGCAAGTTTCCCCACCAGGGCCAGGGCTTGGGGGTTTAGGGCCGCCAGGCTGCCGGCCCCCGGCTGGGATTCGCCCCCCAGCGCCCCCAGCAGGGCGGAAAGGTCCGGGGCGGGGGGCTGCTCTTGGGGCGGGGGCGGCCCCTCCCCGCCGCCCCCCAGCAGCTTTTGAAGCTGCCCCATGGCCTGGGGGTTGGAGAGGAACTCACTGAGCTGTTGGGTCAAGTTGTCCATGGGGGCGCCCTCCTGCGGCGGCGGTTATTTCCCCTGCCCGGGGGGATTTCTCAAAAGGCCCAGGAGCTTTTGCGCCTGGGGGGTGGAGAGGAGCTTTTGGGCGGCCTGGGGGTCTGCCAGCACCTTTTGCAGGGCTCTTGACTCCGGCCCCTGGACCAGGTGGGACAGGTCGCCCCGCTGGGCGGCCTCCTTGAGGGCCTGGGGCGTGGTGCCCAGCCGCTGGGCGCACTGCCGGAGCAGCGCCTCCAGCTGGCCGGGGTCGGGACGGGAAGACGGGGACACGGCGGTTCCCCCCTTTCTGTAGGGAATGGGGGCCGTCACCGGGACGGTCCCAGTCCCATAGTATGCGGCAAAGGAAAAAACATGACAGTGGAAAGGGAGGGCATCGCGCCATGCGAATTTTGGTGGTATCCGACAGCCATGGGGACGGCGGCAGCCTGCGCCGGGCCATTTTGTCCCAGCCCAAGGCGGAGGTGGTCGTCCACCTGGGAGACGGGGAGGAGGAGCTGCTGCGGGCCAAGGCCTCCTTTCCAGAGAAGATGTTTTTGGCGGTGCGGGGCAACTGCGACTGGGGCTCTTCCCTGCCTCCTGCCGGGGAGTACACGGCCCAGGGGGTCAAGATCTTTTACACCCACGGCCACCTGTACGGGGTGAAGTCCGGCCTGTACACCGCCGTGTGCGCCGCCCGGGAGCGGGGGGCCCGAGTGCTGCTGTACGGCCACACCCACCAGGCCAACGCCGATTATGAGGACGGCCTCTACATTCTAAACCCCGGCTCCCTGAGCGGCTGGCGGGCCAGCTACGGCACCCTGGACGTGACTCCCCAGGGAATTGTCACAAATATTGTAAAACTGCTGTAAACAGCCCTTGTTTCGAGTTGACACGGCCTACAAAAAATGGTAATCTAGATCATAGAAATCTAAGCATTATACCTGAGCCCAAAGCTCGGGAAGGAAGGGGAAGATTTCCTATGACAGAATATGAAAGATGGTTGCAGCAGCCCTTGGACGATCCGGACCTCACTGCGGAGCTCCAGTCCATCCAGGGCCAGGACGAAGAGATCAACGACCGCTTTTACCGGGACCTGGAGTTTGGCACCGGCGGCCTGCGGGGCGTCATCGGCGCGGGCACCAACCGCATGAACGTCTACACCGTGCGCAAGGCCACCCAGGGCCTGGCCAACTACCTCTTGAAGCACGCGCAGGGCAAGCCCCAGTCCGTGGCCATCGCCCACGACAGCCGCAACAAGGGCGTGCTGTTTTCCCAGCAGTCCGCGGCGGTGCTGGCGGCCAACGGCATCAAGGCTTACCTGTATCCCCAGCTGATGCCCACCCCGTCCCTGTCCTTCGCGGTGCGGCACCTGAAGTGCGACGCGGGTATCTGCGTCACCGCCAGCCACAACCCCGCCAAGTACAACGGCTACAAGGCCTACGGCAGCGACGGCTGCCAGGTGACCGCCGACATGGCCGATGGCATTATGAACGAGATCAACGCCCTGGACATCTTCTCCGGGGTGAAGAAGATGGACTTTGAGGAGGGCGTCAAGCAGGGCCTCATCGAGTACATCGGCGAGGAGACGGTCAACGCCTTCCTGGACGAGGTGTACAAGGAGAGCCTTATCGACGACGCCAGCAACCTGAAGCTGGTCTACACCCCCTTAAACGGCTCCGGAAAAATGTGCGTCACCCGCATCCTGGACCGGATCGGCATCAAGGACATCACCGTGGTGCCCGAGCAGAGCGAGCCCGACGGCAACTTCCCCACCTGCCCCTATCCCAACCCGGAGTTCCGGGAGGCCCTGCAAAAGGGCCTGGAGCTGTGCGAGAAGGTCCAGCCCGACCTGCTTTTGGCCACGGACCCCGACTGCGACCGGGTGGGCATCGCCGTGAACCAGGGGGGCGAGTATGTGCTTATGACCGGCAACGAGGTGGGCATTCTCCTCTTGGACTTCATCGCCCGGGTGAAGAAGGAGCAGGGCAAGCTTCCCGCCCATCCTGTGGCGGTGACCACCATCGTGTCCACGGACATGGTGGACCCCATCGCCAAGGAGTACGGCGTGGAGATGCGCCGGTGCCTGACGGGCTTTAAGTACATCGGCGACATCATCGCCGAGCTGGAAGAGAAAGAGGGCAACGCCGACAGCTACCTGCTGGGCTTTGAGGAGAGCTACGGCTACCTCTCCGGCGGCTATGTCCGGGACAAGGACGCCGTGGACGGCAGCATGCTCATCTGCGAGATGGCCGCCTATTACAAGCGCCAGGGCAAGACCCTGGTGGACGTGATGAACGAGCTCTACGAGAAGTACGGCTACTACCAGAACTCCACCCTGAACTTCGCCTTTGAGGGGGAGGACGGCATGAAGACCATGCAGAACATCATGGACACCCTGCGGAAGAACCCCCCTGCCCAGATCGCCGGGGCCAAGGTTGTGGGCCGCAGCGACTACCAGGAGTCCGTCTCCTACGGGGACAAGGAGGGGAAGATCGACCTGCCCAAGTCCAACGTCCTGGAGTACCGCATGGAGAACGGCTGCAAGCTGATTGTCCGGCCCTCCGGCACCGAGCCCAAAATCAAGATCTACCTCTCCGGCAAGGGCGCCACCCAGGAGGAGTCCCTGGGGGAGATTCAGAAGATGACCGACGCGGCTCCCGCGCTGCTGGGGATCTGAACCTGCTTAAAGGGATGAAAAACAAGAAGAGCGTACCCCCGGCGGGGTACGCCCTTTTCTGCGGGATGGAAAGGCAAAAAGGAGGAATTGCAAATGGCAAAAACAGTTGTGTTGACGGGGGCCTCGCGGGGGCTGGGGCTGGAGCTGTGCAAGGGTTTTTTGCGCCAGGGGGACAAGGTGTACGCCCTGGTGCGCAGCCGGCCCCAGGCGCTTTTGGACCTGGCGGGGCGGTACCCGGCGCTTTTGGAGCTGGTGGCCTGCGACGTGGGGGACAGCCAAAGCGTGGAAAGGGCGGCGGAAACAGTCAAAAGCCGGGGGACAGGGGTGGATATCCTGGTGAACAACGCGGGGGCCCATTTCCACCGGGGCAGCCAGGCGGATTTCCGGGAGACGGACTTCGACGGCCTGACGGCCACTTATGAGGTGAACGCCGCCGGACCCATGCGGGTGTGCAAGGCTTTTTACCCCCTGCTGGGGAAAGGGGCCCTGGTGGCGGCCATTTCCTCTTCCGCGGGGAGCATGGCCCGCTGCGGCGCTGCGGAAAACCAATACGCCTACCGGATGAGCAAAGCGGCCTTGAACATGGCCATGCGGCTGTTTTCCAACACCGCCGCCCGGGACGGGATCCGCACCCTGCTGCTGGACCCCGGCTGGATGAACACGGACATGGGGGGCGGCGGGGCGCCCTATACCGTGGAGGAGAACGGGGCCAAGCTCCTGCGCCTGCTCAAGCACCCGGAGCAGCTGCCGGAGGGGGAGCTGTTTCTGGATCACGAGGGCCTGCCGGTGCCCTGGTGAGGTCACTGGCCGAACTGCCTCACATGGCGCATGACCTTGCAGTAGGCGGGGATCAGAAAGGCATCCGCCAGGATCCAGGCGGCGGGGCTGGCGAAGCAGGCGGCCAAAAAACCCAGGCGGGGCACGATGAGCAGCCCGAACACGCCCCGGGCGACCATCTCGAAGCAGCCGGCGAACATGGCCAGCTTGCTGTAGCCCATGCCCTGGATCAGCTGGCGGAACACGTTGACCCCGGCCAGGGGGATGAAGAAGATCCCCTGGATGACCATGAACTGGTAGGACTGCTCGATGATGGCGGTCTCCCCGGCCTCTACGAAGAGGAGGATCATGTACCGGCCGAAGAAGAACAGGGCGAAGAACGCCGCCACCGAGTACACGCTGCCGATGAGCATTCCTGCCCGCAGGCCGGGGGCGATGCGGTCCCCCTTGCGGGCGCCCACGTTCTGCCCGCCGTAGGTGGACATGGACACGCCCAGGGCGTCGAAAATGGTGGCGAAGATGGAGTAGAGCTTGCTGCCGGCGGTGACGGCCGCCACGGTGGTGGAGCCCAGGCCGTTGACCGAGGTCTGCAGTAGGATGCTGCCCACAGCGGTGATGGACAGCTGCAGGGCCATGGGAAGGCCCATGTTCAAAAGCTGCTGGATGTAGAAAAACCGCGGCCGCATGTCGTCCCGGGTGATGTGCAGCAGGGGCATTTTCTTCCAGATAAAGGCCAGGCACGCCAGCCCCGAGACCCCCTGGGAGATCACCGTGGCCCAGGCGGCGCCCGCCACCCCCATGGGGATCACCAGGATCAAAAACAGGTCCAGGCCGATGTTCAAAAGAGAGGCCACCACCAGGAAGATCACCGGGGAGCGGCTGTCCCCCAGGGCCCGCAAAAGGCTTGCCAGGGTGTTGTACAGCACAATGGTGGGGATGCCCAGGAAGATGACCACAATGTAGTTGTAGGCGTCGTCGATGATGTCGGCGGGGGTGTCCATCCACTCCAGCATGGGGCGGCACAGGGCCACGGTGAGGGCGGAGATCACCACCGAAAAGGCAATGGCCAGCCACAGGATGTTGCCCACGAACCGTTTGAGGTCTTTGAAGTCCTTGGAGCCGAAGGCCTGGGACACCGGGATGGCAAACCCGGAACAGATGCCCACGCAAAAGCCCACAATCAAAAAGTTTACCGACCCGGTGGAGCCCACGGCGGCCAGGGGGCCGGTGCCCAAAAAGCGCCCCACAATGATGGTGTCCACCATGGAGTAAAACTGCTGGAACAGGTTGCCGAACATCAGGGGGACGGCAAAACCCAGGACCAGCTTCATAGGAGAGCCGGTGGTCATATCTTTGGTCATACGCTGCACCTCGCAAGCGGCCGGGGCCGAAAATTCAAAAACAGCTACAGTTTACACAATGGATGGGAAAAAGGCAAGCGGTGGTTTTGAAAAAAACCGGGGCCCGGGCAATTTCGGCGGATTTTGCAAAAGCTTCTTCCCTTTCTCAAAAAAGTTGGGACTTGTGCGGCGGTTTCCCCGGGGCTTTTGCCGCCGGGCGCGAAAAAAGGGAAGCCCGGGGGCTTCCCTTTTCCTTGCGCAGGGGTGTTATTCCGTCTCGAACAGGATGCCCAGGGTGTTGGGCCCGCAGTGGGAGGCGATGGTGCAGCTGGCGGTGGTGATGTGCACCTCTTTAAAATCCATGACCTCCTGGACGGTTTTGCGCACCAGCTCCACATAGGACGGGTCGATGGTGGAGTAGGTGATGAACAGGTGGTCCCGCTTTACGTTGGGGTACTGGGAGAGCTTGTCCCGCACGTACTGGGGCAGCACCTTTTTCAGGGGGCCCCGGTACTTTTTGCCCACGTGCATGGAGCCGTCCCGGTTGTCCACCTCGATGCAGGGCTTTAGGGAGAGGAAGTTCGCCCCAAAGGCCACCACCGCCGAGCAGCGTCCCCCAGCCTTCATAAACTCCAGGGTGTCCAGGATAAAGCTGGCGTGGCACCGGGGGGTGATCTCCCCCATGGCCTGGGCCACCTCTGCGGCGGACATGCCCGCCTGGATGCGCTCCCCCGCCTCGATGACCTGCAGGGCAATGCCGGTGGAAAGGCTGCAGCTGTCGATGGGGAACACCCGGCCGGAGAGCTCCCGGGCGGCCAGCTGGCAGTTTTTCTGGGCGCTGGAAAGGGCTCCGCCCAGGCAGAAGTGGATCACGTCGTACCCCTGGTCCACGAAGGGCCGGAAGTAGTCCACATACTCCCCCACATTGATGGCGGCGGTCTGGGGCAGGGCTTTGCGGTCGTAGTAGGCCTGGTAGATCTCCTGCACGTGGATGTCCACGTTGTCCTGATACTGCTTCCCCTCCAGGACGATGTGGAAGGGGTAGTAGTGCACGTCATACCGGGCCTTGAGCTCTTCGCCCAGGTCGCAGGTGCTGTCCGCGCTCAAAATGACTTTTCGCTGTGCCATAATGCAACATCCTCTCTCTTTTCCCGCAGAAAAGAATTTCCCAAAAGATTTTTAGGGCAAAGGGGGCGTCAGGCCTGGACGGGGGCCCCGCCAGGGGCCTCTTCCTCCCGGGCCTCCTCCCGGTCCCGCATCTGCTCCCGGGCCACAGCCAGCATCAGCTTGATGCGGTTTTCCTGGTTGACCTGGGTGGCGGAGGGGTCGTAGTCGATGGGCACGATATTGGACTGGGGATACAGGCGCTTTACTTTGCGGATCATCCCCTTGCCCACAATGTGGTTGGGCAGGCACCCAAAGGGCTGGGCGCACACCACGTTGCCGTAGCCGCTCTCCACCAGCTCCATGGCCTCGGCGGTGAGCAGCCACCCCTCTCCCATCTTGCAGCCGTAGCCGATGACCTTCCCGGCCAGGGCCTTCAGGTGGGAGTAGGGGGACGGGGCGGTGAACTGGGGGAACTTTTTCACCGCGGCGATCAGGTCTGTCTCATACTTGGTGAAGTACCACTTCAAAAGGGTGCACACCTGCTTTTTGGCCTGGCTGCCCCCGTAGAGCTTGATGTCTTCCAGGCGGTTGTCCACCTTGAAGATCATAAAGGACAAAATGCCCGGCACCATCACCTCGCACCCCTGCTCGAAGAGGAACTGCTCCAGGTTGTTGTTGGCCAAGGGGGAGTATTTCACGTAGATCTCCCCCACAACGCCCACCTTGACCTTCTCCACGTCCCGGCGCTTTATGTCCGCGAAGGACTGGGCGATCTGGTTGAAGTACTCCCGCACCTCCCGCTGGGTGAAGGCCTTCCCCTGGGTGAAGAGCTCTGTCAGCTTTTTGGTCCAGTGGGCCACCAGGGCGTCGCTCTCCCCGGGCTGCTCCTCGTAGGGCTTGGTCTGGTTTTTCAAAAGCATCAAGAGGTCCCCGTAGGTCAGGGCGGCAATGGCCTGGCGGAGCATGGGAAGGGTGATTTTAAACCCCGAGTTGGACTCCAGCCCCGACAGGTTCAGGGAGATGACGGGGATAAAGTCCAGGCCGTCCTTCTTCAGGGCCTTGCGCAGCAGGTGGATGTAGTTGGAGGCCCGGCACCCGCCGCCGGTCTGGGTCATGATGAGGGCCACCTTGTGCAGGTTGTACTTGCCGCTGTGCAGGGCGTGCATCAGCTGGCCGATGGACAAAAGGGCGGGATAGCAGGTGTCGTTGTGAACGTATTTGAGGCCCTCGTCCACAATCTCCCGGCCCGTGGTGCGCAGCAGGTCCACATGGTAGCCAAAGCTCTCCAGCACGTTTTTGATCAGCTCAAAGTGGATGGGAGCCATGTTGGGGGTGATGATGGTGTAATCCTTCTTCATTTCCCGGGTAAATTCCACCCGTTCTTTGTTGTCGGACATAGAATGTTGTCTCCTTTCTTCGTTTCCCCATCCGGGGAAACGAGTAAAGGTCACACCTTCGGTGTGCCAAGAACTTTTAATTCGCAGCGGGTGACCCCGCTGGACAAGCCGCCTTCTTGCCTGCGGCAAGGGCGGGGTCGTCCTACGCAAACTTGCGGCGAGTAGGAAACTAGCGTTTTGCAAAAAAGGCAACAACCGCGCCGCTGTTCTAGCCACCCACTGTAGAGAGCGGAGCGCAGCGAGCGACTACGCGACATGTCCCGCGCGGTCACGCGCCTGCGGCCCGTGGCCGGGCTGGACAAGCCGCCTTCTTGCCTGCGGCAAGGGCGGGGTCGTCCTACGGAAACTTGCGGCGAGTAGGAAACTAGCGTTTTGCAAAAAAGGCAGCAACCGCGCCACCGCTCTAACCACCCACTGTAGAGAGCGGAGCGCAAGCGAGCGACTACGCGACTCGTCCCGCGCGGCCACGCGCCCGCGGCCACGCGCTCAGTGGGGCGTTGCCTCGCTTCCCAGGCCCAAGGCGGCGAAGAGGCTGCGCAGGCGGATGCGCACGGCGCCCAGGTTTGTGATCTCATCGATTTTGATTTGGGTGTAGATCTTGTCCCCGGCCTCCAAAATGGAGCGGACTTCGTCGCCGGTGATGGCGTCCACCCCGCAGCCGAAGGAAACCAGCTGCACCAGGTTCAGGCGCTTGTCGTGGCTGTCGGCGGCGAACTTGGCGGCGGCGTAGAGCCGGGCGTGGTAGGTCCACTGGTTGAGCACATGGGTGGGGAACTTTGTCTCCAGCTCGCTGACCGAGTCCTCGGTGACCACCACGGCCCCGCACTCGCAGATGAGTTTGTCGATGCCGTGGTTGATCTCCGGGTCCAGGTGGTAGGGCCGGCCGGAGAGGATGATTACCGGCAGGTCTTTCTCCTTTGCCAGCTTTAAAAACTCCTGGCCCTTTTGGTGGATACGCTCCATGTGGGCGTAATATTCCTCATAGGCCGCGTCGGAGGCTGCCTTGACCTCTTTTTCCGAAATGCCCGTAAAGTACCGGGAGAGGATATTGGTCATCTTCCCGGGGAAGTCCTTGCGCCGGTGCAGGCCCACGTAGTCGTAGATGAACTTCACGTTCTCCAGGGCGGTGACGTTGGCGTCCAGCACCTCGGGGTAGTAGGCCACCACCGGGCAGTTGTAGTGGTTGTCCCCCAGGTGCTCGTCCAGGTTGTAGCTCATGCAGGGGTAGAAGATGGCGTCGGGCTTCATCTCCAGCAGGGCCTCGATGTGGCCGTGCATCAGCTTGGCGGGGTAGCACACCGTGTCCGAGGGGATGGTGTGCTGGCCCTTGAAGTAGAGCTTCCGGTCGCTTTCGGGGGAGTGGACAACCCCGAAGCCCAGCTTGGTGAAGAACGTGTGCCAGAAGGGGTACAGTTCGAACATGTTCAGCCCCAGGGGGATGCCGATGACGCCCCGGGGGCCGGAGCCGGGTTTATAGGAGGCCAACAGCTCCTTTTTGTAGTCGTACATATTGTACTGGGCGGTGGGGACGTCTTTTTTCAGGGGCTTGTCGCACCGGTTGCCCGCAATGTACCGGGCGCCGTTTGCGAAGGTGTTCACCGTCAGGCGGCAGTGGTTCTGGCAGCCGTTGCAGGTGATGGCCCGCACCTGGTGGGTAAAGGCCTCCAACCCCTCCCGGCCGATGAGGGAGCTGCGCCCCCGGCCGTTCTCCTTGGCGTAGAGGGCCGCCCCGTAGGCGCCCATCAGCCCCGCGACCGAGGGGCGGATCACGTGCTTGCCGATCTCCTTTTCAAAGGCCCGCAGCACTGCGTCGTTTAAGAAGGTGCCCCCCTGGACCACGATGTGGTTCCCCAGGCTTCTGGCGTCCACCACCCGGATGACCTTGTACAGGGCGTTTTTCACCACGCTCATGGAGAGGCCCGCAGAGATGTTTTCAATGGAGGCCCCGTCCTTTTGGGCCTGCTTGACGGAGGAGTTCATGAACACCGTGCACCGGGAACCCAGGTCCACGGGGCTGTCGGCAAAGAGGCCCAGGCGGGCGAAGTCCGCCATCTGGTAGCCCAGGGCCCCGGCAAAGGTCTGCAAAAAGCTGCCGCAGCCGGAGGAGCAGGCCTCGTTTAGGAAGATGTTGTCGATGGCGCCCTTTTTGATTTTAAAGCACTTGATGTCCTGGCCGCCGATGTCGATGATGAAGTCCACCTGGGGGTCGAACTTCTTGGCGGCGGTAAAGTGGGCCACGGTCTCCACCACGCCCATGTCCAGGCCGAAGGCGTTTTTGATGATCTCCTCCCCGTAGCCGGTAGAGGCGGCGGACAGGATGCGGATGTCCGGGAATTTCTCGTAGAGCTCCAGCAGGAACTGGCGCACCAGGGGCACCGGGTTGCCGGAGTTGGGGAGGTACCGGGAGAAGATGATCTCCTCTTTGGAGTTTACGGCCACGGCCTTCACCGTGGTGGAGCCGGCGTCCACCCCCACAAAGGCCGTGTTGTCCGGGAGCAGGGGGGCGTCGGTGGGGACGGAGTCCCTCCGGTGGCGCTTTACAAACTCCTCGTATTCCTCCTCGTCGTGGAAGAGGGCGGCGCTGCTCTGGTAGCGGTGGCTGGAGCTGTAGTGGGCGATCCGGTCCGTGATTTCAGCGAGGTCGAACTCCCCCCCCGTGCCGGAGAGGGCCGCCCCCGCCGCCGCATAGTACAGGGAGTTGTCCGGGCACACGCCCTCGAGCCCCAGAATCCGGTCGAAAGAGGCCCGCAGCTGGGAGAAGAAGGTCAGCGGCCCCCCCAGGTACACCACCTTGCCCTCGATCTCCCGGCCCTGGGCCAGGCCGGCGATGGTCTGGTTCACCACGGCCACCAGGATAGAGGCGGCAATGTCGTTTTTCTGGGCGCCCTGGTTTAAAAGGGCCTGGATGTCGGACTTGGCGAACACGCCGCACCGGGAGGCGATGCTGTAAGAGCGCTGGCTCTCCCCGGCGATGTGGTCCAGCTCGGTGGGGGTGATGTTGAGCAGGGTGGCCATCTGGTCGATAAAGGCCCCGGTGCCCCCGGCGCAGGAGCCGTTCATGCGAACCTCCATGGAGCCGGAGAGGAAGAGGATTTTGGCGTCCTCGCCCCCCAGCTCGATGACCACGTCCGCGTCGGGTATGTACCTCTTCACTGCGGTGCGGGTGGCGTACACCTCCTGGGCAAAGGGGATGTGCAGGTCCTCCGCCAGGCCCATGCCCGCCGAGCCGGACACGCACAGGCTGGCCCGGCGCTCTTCAGGGAACTTCTCCTGGATGCGCGAGAGCATCTCCGAGGCCTTTTCGGCGATTTGGGAGTAATGCCGCTCGTATTCCTGATAGACCGGCCGGCCCTGCCGGTCGTACACCATACATTTCAGGGTGGTGGAGCCCACGTCCAAACCGATTTTCATAAAGTAACCTTCAACCATCCTTTCACAGAGAAAGGGGCGGCAAAGCCGCGCCCTGGGGAGAATTTTTTAGGCCCCCCTCTCCCAAAGGGGCGCGCCGGGGCGCGCGGCCCCTCTCCTTTTTTACTGAAAACAAAGGCGAAGCGGAGTAGAATACAGGCATTTTTGAGAATCTTTTGCAAATTTTAAAGGCTTTCGCCCCCGGCGTGTCTCGTCTGGAACCATAGTAGCATTTTTCGCCGGAAAAATCAATCGTTTGTAGCCCGGGCCGGGCTTGGCAATCTTGCCCTGGAAAAGCCCGGGAAATGTTTTGGAAAAGGGCGACGTTTTTCAAAAACCATGGTATAATTTCCTTGCACCCGTGGGTGTGTGACCGCACAGGACAATTCGCGCTGTAGGCCGCTCGCTTGCGCTCGGGCTGTGTAGGTCGCAAGCTCGCGTTCGCGGTTGGTAACTTGCCTGCCCTTGCTCTTGCCCTTGCCCTTTGAGGGGGTATGGGGGGATACTTCCCCCCTAAAGGGGGGCTTGGGGGGAATTTTCCCCCCAGGGGGTCCAAGGGGGCAACGCCCCCTTGAAAAAAGCCTTGGCGGGAGCGTGACCGCACAGGACAATTCGCGCTCCAGGCCGCTCGCTTGCGCTCGGGCTGTGTGAGTAGTACCCTCGCGTTCGCGGCGGGTAGGAAACTGCCGTTTTGCAAAAAAGGCAAAAACCGCGCCACCGCTTTAACCACCCACTGTAGAGAGCGGAGCGCAGCGAGCGATTACGCGACTAGTCCCGCGCGGCCACGCGCCTTCGGCAAGGGCGGGGGCGTCCTACGGAAACTTGCGGCGGGTAGGAAATTAGCGTTTTACAGAAAAAGCAAAAACCGCGCCATCGCTTCACCCACCCGCTGTAGAGAGCGGAGCGTAGCGAGCGACTACGCGACTAGTCCCGCGCGGCCACGCGCGAGCGACAGCGCGAAGAAAATTTCTTTGCCAAGCTTTCTTTTTAAAGAAAGCGGAGGGAGGGGTTTTGTGAAAAGTGTGATTTATAGGCATAAGGTGCAGTACTATGAGACGGATAAGATGAACTGTGTGCACCACTCCAACTATATCCGCTGGTTTGAGGAGGCCCGCACCTTCCTCATGGACCAGGGCGGGTTTGGGTACGCGGCCATGGAGGCCCTGGGCGTCATGAGCCCGGTGCTGGAAGTGGAGGCGCAATATCGTTCTATGGCCCGTTTTGGGGACACAGTGGTGATAGAAACCAGTTTGGAAGGGTATACCGGCACCAGAGTGGAGTTTTCTTACGCTGTGCGGGACGAGGCCACGGGGGCGCTGCGCTGCGCGGGGAAAAGCCGCCACTGCTTTTTGGGGCCCCAGGGGAGACCGGTCTCCCTGCGCAGGGCCTGTCCGGAGTACCACCAGCGCATCTGCCGGTGGGCGGAAGACCAGGAGGCGCTCTCCACGCCTTGACATCCCTTGAGGGAGCCGTTACAATGGAGACGAGAAATGTGAGGAACCCCGGGGGAAGAGGACCCCGGGAGCCCGACGGGCCTGCCGGGGCCCGGAGGAGCCCAGCAGAGGAGGGAACCCAGCCGGCAAAGAAAGGAAACAGGGATGAGAGAACAGGCAAAATACGCGCGGCTGTTTGAGCAGCTGAAGGGGGACATCCTGCGGGGCGTGTACAAAAACGGCCAGAAGATCGTCGGGGAGAACGAGCTTGCGAGAGAGACCGGCCTGAGCCGGCAGACGGTACGCCAGGCCCTGTCCATGCTGGAGCGGGAGGGGCTTATCGAGCGCCGGCAGGGAAGCGGCACCTTTGTGCGCAGGGCCGAGCCCCGGCGGAAAAAGACCTGGAACATAGGGGTGATGGCCTCCTTCCCGGGGGAGTACATCGTCCCGGCCATTCTGCGGGGCGTCCGGGAGGAGCTGGAGGAAGAGGGCTTCTTTCCCCTGCTGGGAGCCACCCGGAACCGGGTGGACGCGGAGCGGGAGCTGCTGGAGGGATACCTGG
>CALWIE010000139.1 GCA_944380625.1 uncultured Clostridia bacterium | reverse complement strand
GTAATAATATTAAATATGTAAATAATATTTTTAATAATGGAATAAATCTTTTAATATCTTTACAGAAGAGATTAGATGAAATATACAAGAATGATGAGTTTATATCTGATGAATTTAAAAATAACTAAACCATTTTGGGCCTGTTTGCTTCCATTGTGGGCATCGCCACCGCCCGGGTGGGCAAAAACGGCGACCCTACCCGCGCTTTGAACTCCTCCACCTATGTGACCACCGCCATCTACCTGGTGCTGACGGCCATTGCCACCGCAGTGTTCCCGGGCTTCTCCTGGCGCATTTGGGGCGCTGCCGCCGTGGGCCTTTTGGTGGGCGTCATTATCGGCATCACCACCGACTACTTTACCGATGACTCCAAGCCCCCTGTGAAGAAGGTGGCCAAGGCCTCTTCCTCCGGCCCGGCGTTTACGGTGCTCTCCGGCATTTCTTACGGCTTTATCTCCGCCCTGCCCGCCATGGTGGGCATTGCCATCTCCGCCCTGGTGGCCTACTAGCTCTGCGAGCCCGTGGGCGAGGGCTACGCCATTTTCGGCATCTCCATGGCCGCTGTGGGCATGCTCTCCATTGTGGGCATGATCATCTCCAACGATGCCTACGGCCCCATTGTGGACAACGCCCGGGGCCTTGCGGAGATGGGCGGACTGGGTGAAGAGACCATCCGCATCGCCGACGAGCTGGACAGCGCCGGCAACACGGTAAAAGCTGTCACCAAGGGCTTCTCCATCAGCGCCGCGGGCCTTACGGTCATCTCCCTGCTGGGGGCCTTTATGTCCGAGGCCAACGACGCCCTGGCCGCCGCCGGGCGGGAGCTCATCACCGGTTTTGACATCATGAGCCCCACAGTGTTCTTCGGGGTGCTGGTGGGCGCCGTGGTGCCCGCTGTGTTCTCCGCCATGCTGATTTTGGGCGTGGATAAAAACGCCCAGCGCATGGTGGCCGAAATCCACCGGCAGTTCAACGAAATTGTTGGCCTGCGGGAAGGCAAGGCGGGGGTCAAACCCGAGTACGACAAGTGCATCGACATCGCCACCTCCGGCTCCCTGCGGGAACTGATCCCCGCCGGCCTGATGACCATTGTGGCCACGGTCATCGTGGGCTTTATCGGCGGGCCCTCCGCCAGCGGCGGCTTCCTGCTGGGCAACATCGTCAGCGGCCTGCTGCTGGCCCTGTTCATGTCCAACGCCGGCGGCCTGTGGGACAACTGCAAAAAGTACATTGAGGCCGGCGCCGAGGGCGGCAAGGGCAGCAATTCCCACAAGGCCGCTGTCATCGGCGACACCGTGGGCGATCCCTTTAAGGACACCGCCGGCCCCTCTATCAACACCCAGATCACCGTGGTGAGCTTGGTCTCCTCCCTGCTCTCCTCTGTGTTTGTGATGTTCTCCTTCTTCGGCTAACCTGCCGGGGCCGGGCCCTGTGCCCCTGCCAAACGGGGCGGCCCGCCTTGGAGAGAGGCGGCCTCCTCCCGGCTGCGGAGAGGGGCGCCTGCTGACAATTTTACACGGACATAGGAAGATCCCCCAGGCTGGTTTCAGCCTGGGGGATCTTTGTCCCACGGCCCGGTGCGTGACCGCACAGGACAAGCCGCCTTCTTGCCTGCGGGTGCGTGGCCGCACAGGACGGTTCGCGCTGTGGGGCGGCGGCTTAGCGCCGCGCCTGTGCGAATAGCACCCTCACGTTCGCGGCGGGTGGGAAACTGCCGTTTTACAGAAAAAGCAAAAACCGCGCCGCTGCTCTAGCCATCCACTCTAGAGAGCGAGTGGAACGAGCGACAGCGCGACTAGTCCCGCGCGGCCACGCGCCTGCGGCTCGTCCCGGCCGGTCACGGCCTGGGGAGTTCTTCTTTTTTCTGGTAACGGCGCTCCAGCTTGCGGAAGAGCCGGGCCAGGACGATCACCGCCGCAGCGCAGAGGACCACCTCGGTGGTGCACTGGGCGTAGGCCAGGCCGTAGAGGGGGAACAGGGCGTTGAGGATAAACAGGGCGGGGATCTCCAACACCACCTTGCGCAGCACAGCGAAGAGGAAGGCGTTCTTCCCCAGGCCGCAGGCCTGGAACACGCCCACCGCCAGGAAGTCGATGGCCATAAAAGGCATGCCCAGGCAGAAGCCCCGCAGGAAGCTGGCGCCATAGGCGATGATCTGCTGGTCCTGCATAAACAGGCTCACCCACAGCTGGGCGCCCACGTAGTAGACAGCCAGCATAAGGACCAGGAACACCATGGCGATGCGGGCGGTGAAGAAGAAGGCTTTCTTCAGGCGCTTCACATTGCCGCTGGCGTAGTTGTAGCTGACCAGGGGCATGATGCCTTGGGAGAGGCCCAGGGCGATCTGGACCGTGACGGAGTTGATCTTTTGGGCGATGCCCATGGCGGCCACGGCGCTGGAGCCAAAGGAGGCGGTGAAGTTGTTCAGAACGCTCATGCCGGTGACGTTCAAAAGGTTCTGGATAGAGGCCGGGATCCCCACGGCGCAGACCCCCAGGACGATCTTCTTCTTAAAGGAGAACATCTTGGGGTTGACGCACACGTAGGTGCGCCCCCGCTTGATGTAGAGGAGCACAAAGAAGTACAGGCAGGCGCAACAGTTGGAGAGGAAGGTGGCAAGGCCCGCCCCCTCGGCGCCCATGTTGAGGCCCCAGGGCAGGATGAAGACCGGGTCCAGCACAATGTTCAAAAAGCAGCCGCTCATGGTGCCGATGCTGGCGTGCATGGCGGAGCCCTCCGCCCGGACCAGGTAGGCCATCACCACGTTTAAGATGGAGGGCACCGCCCCGAAGGTCACCGTCCAGCGGGCGTAGCCCACGGTGGCGGCCATGGTCTCGTCGTTGGCCCCCAACAGGGTCAGCAGGGGGGTCTGGAACAGGGTGTAGGCCAGGGAAAACACCAGGCCGGCGATCACCGAGCAGTAAAAGCCAAAGGCAGAGCTGCGGTAGACGGTGTCGTAATCCTTGCTGCCCAGGGCCCGGCTCATCATGCTGGAGGAGCCCACCCCGAAGAGGTTGTTCACAGCGTTGAAGGCCAGTAGCAGGGGGGCGGCCAGGGTGACGGCGGCGTTTTGCACGGCGTTGTTGAGCATGCCCACAAAATAGGTGTCCGCCAGGTTGTAAAGGACCATCACCAGGGAGCTGAGCACCGTGGGGACAGCCAGCTTCATCACCGCCCGGGGGATGGGCATTGTTTCAAACAGTTTGGTCTTTTGGGCGTCTTCCATGGCCATACCTCCTGAAAGCGGGAAAAGGACGAAAAAAGGGAACAGCCGCCGCTGTTCCGAAATCCTGCAAAAAGGCCCTATTCCGTGAAAATAGTTTCTTTAATTTTAACATGGAACCCTTCTTTTGTCAAGATTCCCCATTTTTCTCCCCCGGGGTCAAAAAAGGGCGGGAAAAGGGGATTTTTCCCGGCTTTTGGGGGACGTTTTTCTTGGGAAGACCACTTGACAAAAAAAGTATTTTGCCGTAAAATTAGTTCGTTACCTAACAAAATATGTGAAAAGCCCCGCAGGGGCGCTGCCGGGAACAGTCCGGCCGGGAGGGACCGGCCAGGGCGGTTCTTCCTTTTTTGCGGGCCGGAGGACGGCCTTTTGACGGCAGGACACAGGGAAAGGAAGGTTTTGCTATGATTAGAACTCTGGCGAAAAGCATACGGGAGTACAAAAAGCCTTCGATTTTGGCTCCTGTATTCGTCACGGGGGAGGTGGTCATGGAGTGCATCATCCCCTTTATCATCGCCAACCTGGTCAACGAGATCAAGGCGGGCATCGCCCTGCCCACGCTGCTGGGCTACGGCGGCGTTTTGGTGCTGATGGCAGGGCTCTCCCTGGCCTTTGGCGCCCTGGCGGGCAAGGCCTGCTCCACCGCCAGCTGCGGTTTTGGCCGCAACCTGCGCAAGGACATGTTCTACAAGATCCAGGGCTACTCCTTTGAGAACATCGACAAGTTTTCCGTCTCCAGCCTGGTCACCCGGCTGACCACGGACATCACCAACGTGCAGATGGCCTACATGATGATCATCCGCACTGCGGTGCGCAGCCCTTTAATGCTCATCTTCTCCTTTGTGATGGGTTTTGTCATGGGCGGGAAGATGGCCTTCATCTTCCTTTTTACCATTCCGGTTTTGGGCATTGGGCTGTTTTTCGTCACCCGGAAGACCATGCCCCTGTTCCGCCGGGTGTTCCGCAAGTACGACGCCTTAAACGCCTCTGTCCAGGAGAACATCCGGGGCATGCGGGTGGTGAAGGCCTATGTCCGGGAGGACTACGAGAAGAAGAAGTTTGACTTTGCCGCCGAGGACGTCCAGAAGGACTTTACAAAGGCCGAGCGCATCCTGGCCCTGAACAACCCCCTGATGCAGTTTTGCATCTACGTGGTGATGATCTTCGTCATGGCCTTTGGCTCCTACACCGTCATCACCAGCCAGGGCCTGGACCTGGATGTGGGCCAGATGAGCTCTCTGCTCACCTATTCCTTCCAGATCCTCATGAGCCTGATGATGGTCTCCATGATCTTTGTCATGGTCACCATGTCCCTGGAGTCCGCCGAGCGGATTGTGGAGGTGCTGTCTGAAGAGAGCACCCTGCAAAACCCGGAGAACCCGGTTATGGAGGTCAAGGACGGCTCCATCGACTTCGACCACGTAAACTTTAAATACTCCAAAAAGGCCAGCCGCAACGCCCTGTCGAACATTGACCTGCATATAAAAAGCGGGGAGATCGTGGGCATATTGGGGGGCACGGGCTCTTCGAAAACCTCTCTGATCCAGCTGATCCCCCGGCTGTACGACGCCACCGAGGGCGCCGTGAAGGTGGGCGGCGTGGACGTGCGGGACTACGACCTGGAGACCCTCCGGAACCAGGTGGCCGTGGTGCTGCAAAAGAACGAGCTGTTCTCCGGCACCATCAAGGACAACCTGCGCTGGGGCAACCCCAACGCCACCGACGAGGAGCTGGAGGAGGCCTGCCGCCTCTCCCAGGCGGACGAGTTCATCCAGCAGTTCCCCCAGAAGTACGACACCTACATCGAGCAGGGGGGCACCAACGTGTCCGGCGGGCAGAAGCAGCGGCTGTGCATTGCCCGGGCCCTGCTGAAAAAGCCGAAAATCCTCATCCTGGACGACTCCACCAGCGCGGTGGACACCCGCACCGACGCCCTGATCCGCCAGGGCTTCCGGAAGTTTATCCCCGAGACCACTAAGATCATCATTGCCCAGCGGGTGGCCTCCGTCCAGGATGCCGACCGGATCATCCTCATGAAAAACGGGGAGATCGAGGCCATGGGCAACCATGAGGAGCTGATGGCTTCGAGCCAGACCTACCGGGAGATCTACACCTCCCAGAACCGCGTGAACTCTCAGGAAAAGGCAGGTGCTGAAAATGGCTGAGAAAAGGCCCTCTGTCACAAAGGGCGCCCCGATCCTGGTGCGCCTGATCAAAATGCTCTTTAGCTTTTACCCGGTGCTGCTGCCGGTGACCCTGTGCTGCATCCTCTTCAACGCCATCATCAGCTCCATCCCCTCGGTGTTCATGCAGAATGTGATCTCCCTGGTGGAGCAGAGCTGGAAAAGCGGCGATTGGGACGCTGTGGGGGGGCAGATCCTTCACTTTGTGCTGATCCTTGTGGTGCTCTACGTGCTCAGCCTGGCGGCGGGCGCCCTCTTCAACCAGCTGATGGCCATCATCACCCAGGGGTCCCTGGCCAAGATGCGGGAGAAGATGTTCAACGGGATGCAGGACCTTCCCATCAAGTACTTCGACACCCACAACCACGGGGATGTGATGAGCTACTACACCAACGACATCGACACCCTGCGGCAGATGATCTCCCAGTCCATTCCCCAGCTGATCATCTCCACGGTCACCGTCCTCACGGTGCTGGGCATCATGCTCTACTTCAGCGTCTGGATGACCCTGGTGGTGCTGCTGGGCGTGTGCTTCATGGTGCTGGTCACCAAAAAGGTGGGCGGCCGGTCTTCTAAGTACTTCATCCGCATGCAGCAGTCCATTGCCGCCACCGAAGGCGTGGTGGAGGAGATGATGAACGGCCAGAAGGTCATCAAGGTCTTCTGCCACGAGAAAGAGGCTCAGGCGGACTTTGACAAGGTCAACGACGAGCTCTTCCACAACGCGGAGCAGGCCAATATCTACGCCAACATGCTCATGCCTATTTTGAACAACATCGGCAACGTGCTGTACGTGGTGGTGGCCATCGTCTCCGGCATCCTGATGATGACCGGCGCCCCCAACCTGAGCATTTCCGGCATGGCCTTCGGCATCAGCATTGTGGTGCCCTTTTTGAACATGACCAAGCAGTTCTCCGGCAACATCAGCCAGGTGTCCAACCAGCTGAACATGGTCATCATGGGCATGGCCGGCACCCAGCGGATCTTCAGCCTCATCGACGAGAAGCCTGAAACCGACGAGGGCTATGTCACCCTGGTCAACGCCAAGGAGGACAAGGACGGCAACCTGACCGAGTGCCAGGAGCGCACCAACATCTGGGCCTGGAAGCATCCCCACCAGGCGGACGGCACCGTCACCTATACAAAACTTCAGGGGGAAGTGGTCCTGGACGACGTGGACTTCGGCTACAACCCGGACAAGATGGTGCTGCACAACATCAGCCTCTACGCCAAGCCCGGCCAGAAGATCGCCTTTGTGGGCTCCACCGGCGCGGGGAAGACCACCATCACCAACCTGATCAACCGCTTCTACGACATCGCCGACGGGAAAATCCGCTACGACGGCATCAACATCAATAAGATCAAAAAGGCGGACCTCCGGCGGTCTTTGGGCATGGTGCTGCAGGACACCAACCTGTTCACCGGTACCGTGATGGACAACATCCGTTACGGCCGCCTGGACGCCACCGACGAGGAGTGCGTCGCTGCCGCCAAGCTGGCCGGGGCCCACGACTTCATCACCCGGCTGCCCCAGGGCTATGACACGCCCCTTTCCGGCAACGGGGCCAACCTGTCCCAGGGCCAGCGGCAGCTGCTGTCCATCGCCCGGGCCGCTGTGGCCGACCCCCCGGTGATGATCTTGGACGAGGCCACCTCCTCCATCGACACCCACACCGAGGCCATTGTCCAAAAGGGCATGGACGCCCTGATGACCGGCCGGACCGTGTTCGTCATTGCCCACCGGCTCTCCACCGTGTAGAACTCCGACGCCATCATGGTGCTGGACCACGGCAGGATCATCGAGCGGGGCACCCACGACCAGCTCATCGCCCAGCACGGCACCTATTACCAGCTGTACACCGGCGCCCTGGAGCTGGAGTGACAGCCTCTCTGCAAGGCCCCAAAACGGGAAAAGGCAGGCGCCCCGAGCGCCTGCCTTTTTTGTCCCCTTTTACAGCTGGTAGACAGAGCCGTCCTGGGCAAATTCCACCAGGTCCCCCAGGACCTTTCGGGCGGCCTCCAGCTCCCCTTCCGGGTCCCCCAGGATCTCCACCCCGTGGTGGTAGAACACCACCTTGCCCACCTGGGCGCCGCAGTCCCGGAGCTCCTGGCAGAGGGCGGCGGCCCGGTGGTGGCCGGTCTCGAAAAAGGCCAGGTCCACCCCGTCCAGGTGGGGGGAGAGCTCGGCCATGTCCCGGAAGTCCCCGGAGAAGAGGACCTTTTTGCCCTCTGCCTCCCAGAGGAAGGAGTAGCTTCGCCAGGGTTTGCCCGGGCCCGGGTCTCCCAGGTGCAGGTTGTGGAAGGCGGTCAGTACCGCCCCATCCTGGGAGTAGGCGACCCCGTCCCGGAGCAGGCGGGGCTCCAGCTGGAACACCGTTTCGTAGTTGCCCTCGCTTGCCAGCAGCATGGCCTTCACCCCTTCGTAGGAGGAGAGGTCGGGGATGACCACCGGGATCACCCGGCCCGCCATGGCCCTCTCCGCCTCGGGAGAGATGGTGCACAGCTTGCGCAGGTTCCAGAGGAGGTGGGGCAGGCCGCCCACGTGGTCCATGTGGGTGTGGGTGATGAACACGGCCTGGGTGCGGCTTTGGTCGATGCCTGCCAAATAAGAGGAGTAGCCGCAGTTTTCCCCCGCGTCCACATAGAAGAGCCTGCCGCCGGTCTCCACGGCAACGGAGGTGTGGTGGCGCCGGGGCTGGGGTTCGGTGCCGGAGCAGCTGCCCAGTACGGTGAGTTTCATGTGAGGATTCCCCTTTCCGAAAAGTGCGTCCCGAAGGAAGCTTTCGTCCAGCATACCACGGGCCGGATATTTTCGCAAGCCCCAGCCGAAAAAGATGGCTTTGTCCCCGAGGGTGTGCTATAATGCGGGAAAAGGGCGGGGCCCTTCCAGCGGGGGGCGCCCGGCCTACAGCTTACAGGATGGAGGTATAGATGTATGTTTGGATTTGGATGGGATTCCCTCTTTTTGCTTTCCGGCGGCCAGAGCCGGGCGATCAACCAGGAAAACCCCCGGGGGGAAAAGGGGAGGGGCGGCATGGCCGCCGGGGCCCTGGGGCCCTCCCGGAAGGGTTCCCCCTGCCTGGGTGAGATAAAGCCCGGGGAGACCGTGGTGCTGGGGGAGATTGCGGGCTCTGGGGTGATCCAGCACATCTGGATCACTGTCACGGACAAGACCAGCGAGGGGGAGTGTTTCGTCCTGCGGGACCTGGTTTTGCGCATGTACTGGGACGGGGAAGAGACTCCCTCGGTGGAGTGCCCCCTGGGGGACTTCTTCTGCTGCGGCTTTGGGGTGGGGTGCCAGGTGAACTCCCTGCCCATCGCCGTAAACCCCAACCGGGGCTTTAACTGCTACTTCCCCATGCCCTTCCGCAAGGGGGCTAAGATCACCCTGGAGAGCCAGCACAAAAACCCCGTGCCCGCCTTCTTCTATCAGATCGACTACTGCCTGCGGCCGGTGACGGAGGAGGCCGGGTACTTCCACGCCCAGTGGCGGCGCCAGCGCCTGACCCAGAAGGGGCAGGACTACGTGGTGCTGGACAACGTCCGGGGCCGGGGGCAGTATGTGGGCACCTACCTGGCCCTGACCACCCTGGAGCGCTACTGGTGGGGCGAAGGGGAGATGAAGTTCTACATCGACGGGGACAGGGACTACCCCACCATCTGCGGCACCGGCACCGAGGATTATTTCGGCGGCGCCTGGAGCTTTACCCGCCAGGAGGGGGGACGGTCCGTGGAGCAGACCTACTGCACGCCCTTTATGGGATACCCCTTCTACTCCCACCACGACGGCTCGGTCCACAACGACTACCACAACGACGACTGCCCGCCCATGCGGGGCTTTTACCGCTGGCACATCCCGGATCCCATCTGCTTTGAGCAGGACCTGAAGGTGACCTTGCAGCAGATCGGCATCGGCCACCGGGGCATGTTCGAGCGCCAGGACGACGTGGCCACCGTGGCCTACTGGTATCAGGCGGAGCCCCACGGGGCCTTTCCGGCCCTGCCAGAGCGGGAGTACCGCTGGCCCCGGTAAAAAAAGCCGCCCTCCCGGGGGAGGGCGGCAAGGGCGCCTTTAGAAGTATTCCGTGAGGAACACCTGGCCCTGGGGGAAGGCCTCCCGCAGGGCTTCCTCCCCGGCGCTCAGGCGGGTTTGGGGCTTGTAGAGGGCCTGCTCCAGGGAGAGGTAGCCCAGGCACAGCTGGGTCAGGGTGCCGATGTCCAGGGAGAGGTCGGCCTGCCCGGCGGGGAGCTTTTCCACCGCCACGTTCCCCGCCCGGTTCGCCACCTGGAACAGGCCGTTGTTCTGGGGCAGTTCCCGGTCCTCCACCGCCAGGGTGTAGGAGCGCCCTTCCCCGGGGTCCTTGGCCAGAAGGGCCTCCTCCACCCGGACGATCCGGGCCATGGGCAGCTCTTTCCAGTAGGCCTTTAGGTCGTAGCACCCGGGGACCAGGGCCGCCAGGGGCACGTCCCCCGGGAGGTTTTCCAGGTAAAAGCACTCGTACTGGGCCGCCAGCCGGTGGAGGAACCCCAGGGCCTGGGCAAGGCCCCCGGGGGTCTTGTAGGCCAGCTCCCGCACGTAGCCCGCCTTGGAATAGGGGGCCTCCTCCCGGGCGGTGAAGACCACGTAGGCCAGAGGGCCTTCCCCGTCCTCCAGCAGGTAGGTGTAGCGCCGCTCTTTGAGGGGGGCTTTGCCCAAAAGGCCCTGCCAGTGGCGGGCCTCCCGCCGGATGGCCAGGTTGTAGCGGCCCAGGCGGGCGCCGTAGACCTCCTCCAGAGGGGCGGTGGGGTCCCCCGGCAGCACCTGCCGCACCTGGCAGGTGCAGGAAAAGCCCTCCAGGGCCTGGACGGGTACCTTGACGCACAGGGCGCTCTGGCACAGCTCGAAGCCGAATTTCCGGTAGTAACTGTGGGAGAAGGGGTACAGGGCGGCGAACGCCGCGCCCTTTTGCCACATCTGCTCCAGGGAGGTTTGGAACAGGCTGCGCACGGCCCCGCCCCGGCGGTGCTCCGGCAGGGAAGCCACCCCTCCCACCCCCACCAGGGCCACGTCCCGGCCCTGGTAGCAGGCGGTGTACGCCGGCAGGGCCAGGCAGGCGGTGAGCCGGCCCTCCCTGTCAAAGTGGCCCAGCATGGGGTCCTTGGAAGGGAATTCCAAGTTCTTTCCGGCCTCCTCCCGGTCCCAGGGGGAGACAAAGGCGATGCTTTGGATCCGCTGGCACTCCAAAAGCTCCTCTTTCTCTGTGATTTCGCGCACGGGCATAGGCTGTACCTCCTTAAAGTCGTTCCCCCAAATTGTACAGGAGGGCCGGGGCCTTTGTCAACAGCCCCTGCGGGCTTGACTTTGCCGGGGAATGTGGTATACTGGAATCAATAAATGGCATATGCCAGAAACGGAGGCGAGACCATGCCCAGGCCCTGCAAGCGCCGCCGGGTGTGCGCCATGCCTGCCTGCCGCAGGTTTGGCAGCCTGGAGGGGACCTGTTCCCAAGAGGCCCTGGAGATGTCCGTAGACGAGTTCGAGGCCATCCGCTGGGTGGACTGGGTGGGGCTGACCCAAGAGGAGGCTGCCCAGCGCATGGGCGTGGCCCGCGCCACCGTGCAGGTCATTTACAACAACGCCCGGAAAAAGGTGGCCCAGTGCCTGGTGCAAGGCCAGGAGCTGCGCATCGGCGGCGGGCAGTATGAGCTCTGCTCCGGCCCGGGGCCCCAGCAGTGCTGCCCCCGCTGCCCCAGGCAGAACAGCGAAGGAGAGGTTTTTATGAAGATCGCGGTAACCTACGAAGAGGGCCAGGTGTTCCAGCACTTTGGCCACACCCAGCAGTTTAAAATCTACCAGGTGCAGGACGGCCAGGTGGCTTCCTCCCAGGTGGTGGACACCAAGGGCTCCGGCCATGGGGCCCTGGCAGGCTTTTTGCAGGCCCAAGGGGTGGACACCCTCGTTTGCGGAGGCATTGGCGGCGGGGCCAAAACGGCCCTGGCCCAGGCGGGGATCCAGCTGTACGGGGGCGTCTCCGGCAGCGCCGACCAGGCTGTGGCGGACCTGCTGGCTGGGAAGCTTTTGTTCCAGCCGGACGTGCTTTGCAGCCACCACGACCACGGGGAAGGCCACTCCTGCGGGGAGCACTCCTGCGGGGAGCAGGGCTGCGGCGGGAGCCACTCCTGCCACTGAGATGCCAAAAAACGCAAAAAAGCGGAAGGGTTTTGCCCTTCCGCTTTTTGCTGCCCGGGGGCGGCTTTTTCTTTTCTCTTTTCAAGGCCGGGTCACAGGGCCTTTTCCAGGGCGTCGATGACGATTTGCAGCGCCTTGATGCGGGCGTACTTCTTGTCCACAGACTCCAGGATGTGCCAGGGGGCGTAGGTGGTGCTGGTCTTTTGCAGCATCTCGTCGATGGCCTGCTCGTACTGGTCCCACTTCTCCCGGTTGCGCCAGTCCTCGTCGGTGATCTTCCACTGCTTTGCGGGGGTGTTCTGCCGGTCGGTAAAGCGCTCCAGCTGGGTGTCCTTGTCGATCTGCACCCAGAACTTCAGGATGACCGCGCCCCAGTTGTGGAGCTCCTGCTCAAACTCGTTCATCTCGTAATAGGCCCGCTGCCAGTCGTTTTCCGAGCAGAAGCCCTCCAGCCGCTCCACCATGACGCGGCCGTACCAGCTGCGGTCGAAAATAGCGATGTGCCCGTCCTTGGGCAGCCTGGTCCAGAAGCGCCACAGGTAGTGGCGGGCCTTCTCTTTGGGCTCGGGGCTGGCGATGGGGTGCACCTCAAAGCCCCGGGAGTCCAGGGCGCCGGTGACCCGCTTGATGTTGCCCCCCTTGCCGGCGGCGTCCCAGCCTTCGTAGACGATGACCACGGGCACCCGCTTGCGGTAGAGCCGGTTGTGGAGCTGGCCCAGCTTTCCCTGAAGCTCTTTGAGCTGCTGCTTGTACTCCGCTTCGGGGATGGACTTGTCCAGGGGCACGTCCTTGAGTTTGGGCATCTTCACCAGGGGGAAGACGTTTTGCAGCAGGGGCACTGCCAGGCTCTCGTTGTGCAAGGCGGTCTCAATGCCCACGCACATGGTCTCCAGCACCTGGAGCTCCGCGAATTTTTTGGACTTGGAGTCCACAATGTACCAGGGGGCGCTGGGGGTGTTGGTGTCGTCCAGGTAGCGGTCGAAGGCGTCCAGGCACTTGTCGTAATGGCGGTTCTGCCAAATGTCCCCCTTGCTCACCCGCCAGGCGGTGTCCTTGTCCGCCAGGAGGTTTTCAATGCGGCTTTCCTGCTCTTTTTTGCTGATGTGGAAGAAGAACTTCAGCACCAGGTAGCCGTTGTCGGTGAGGGTGCGCTCAAAGTGCTTGACGCTGTCCACCCGCTGGCCGTAGGCCTTGTCGTCCAGCTCTCCCGCCAGGCGCTCCTCCATGATCTGGTTCATCCAGCCGGAGTCCAAAAAGGTGAACTTGCCCGCCTCGGGGATCTTCTCGAAAAAGCGGTACAAAAAGGGTTTGCGGCTCTCGTCCTCCGAGGGGCGGGCGGGCATGGAGAACACCTTGAAGAAACGGGGGTCGATGTTCTTGATGATCTGGCCGATGGAGCTGCCCTTGCCGGCGGCGCCCCAGCCCTCGATGAGCACCAGCACCGGGAGCTTCCGCTCCTTGAGCTTCATCTGCTGAATTTCCAGCTTCTCCTGGGCCGCCTTCAGGCGCTGTTTCATCTCTTCCCCGGAGGGTTTTTCTGGGCGTATCCAATTTTTCAGCATTGACAGTCACCTCAGTGAGTCCCGGAAAAAGCCCGGGAATTTAGATTACCCCTATTATACCAATTTTTTCTAAAAAAACCATCCTTTTTTAGAGAATAAAGGAAAAATTCTCTCACTGCCCTCTCCCCTGGGCGGCGTTCACAGCGTCGATCACCGCGGCCCGGAAATTTTCCCGCTCCAGCTGGGCCACCCCCGCAATGGTGGTCCCGCCCGGGGAGCACACCGCGTCCTTCAAGGCCCCGGGATGGGCCCCCGTCAGAAGCTGGAGCTTGCCCGTGCCCGCCAGCATCTGGGCGGCCAGCCGGTAGGAGAGGTCCCGGGGCAGGCCGTGAAGGACCCCGGCGTCCCCCAGGGCTTCCAGGAACATGGCGGCCCAGGCGGGGCCGCAGCCCGCGAGGGTCCCCGCAATGCCCATCTGGGAGGAGGGCACGCTTTCCACGGTGCCCAGGCTGGAGAGGAGCCCCCGCACCTTTTGCAGCTCCTCCGGGGAGAGGGAGTGCTCCTCCTCCAGCAGGACAACCCCTTCCCCCACAGCCACGGGGGTGTTGGGCATGAGGCTCAGGTGGTGGGTCCCCGGGAGGAGGACCCCCTCGAACCGGGAAAAGGGCCAGCCCGCCGCCACCGAGAGGAGCACCTTGCCGGAAAGGGCCTCTTTCAAGGGGGCGAGGACCTCCTCGATCAAGTGGGGCTTTACCGCCAGGATCACCACCTCCGAACGGGCGGCCACCTCCTGGGCGTCCCGGCAGGGGACGGCCCCCAGCTCCCCGGCGGCGGTTTGCAGCTTTTCCCAGCGCCGGGCGCAGGCGAAGATCTCCCCGGGCCCCAGCGCCCCGCCCCGCAAAAACCCCCGGGCCATGGCCTGGGCCATATTTCCAAAACCGATAAATCCTACCGTCATAGCGCAGCACCCTCTCCTGTGTTTTCCCCCAGTATACACCACGGTGGGCCCAATGGGAAGACCTTCCCGAAGCCTCCTTGCCTTTTGGCGGGTGCGTGGCCGCACAGGACGAGCCGCGCTTTGGGCCGCTCGCTTACGCTCGGGCTGTGTGAGTAGTATCCTCGCGTTCGCGGCGGGTAGGAAACTGCCGTTTTGCAAAAGGCAACAACTGCGGCGGGTGGCCCCGCTGGACAATTCGCGCTTGGGGCGGCGGGCTTAGCGCCCGCTCTGTGCAAGTCGCAACCGCGCGTTCGCGGGTCCGTACTACGCCAACTTCCGGCGAGTAGAAAACTACCGTTTTACGGAACAGGCAAAAACTGCGGCGGGTGGCCCCGCTGGACAATTCGCGCTTTGGGCCGCTCGCTTACGCTCGGGCTGTGTGAGTAGTATCCTCGCGTTCGCGGCGGGTAGGAAACTGCCGTTTTACAGAAAAGCAACAACTGCGGCGGGTGGCCCCGCTGGACAATTCGCGCTTTGGGCCGCTCGCTTACGCTCGGGCTGTGTGGGTCGGCAGCGCGCGTTCGCGGGCCCGTACTACGCCAACTTCCGGCGAGTAGGAAACTACCGTTTTACAGAAAAAGCAAAAACCGCGCTGCTGAGTTTTCCAATCGCAGTAGAGAGCGAGTGGAACGAGCGACGGCGCGACTAGTCCTGCGCGGCCACGCGCCGCGGTCACGGACGCTGGTAGAAGAGGTATTCCCTTTGGCCGTCGATCTCCAGGGCCTTGGATTTGACCCCGAACACCTGGGCGGGGACGCCGCTGTCGAAAACGGCTGGGGACGCCCCCTGGGCGGCCACCCTGCCCTCTTCCAGCACCACCACCCGGTGGCTGTAGGAGAAGGCCAGCTCCAGGTCGTGGAGGACCATCACCACGGTTTTGCCCAGGCGGTTCACCTGGCGCACCAGGTCCAGCATCTCGTGTTTTTGGCCCACATCCAGGTAGGTGGTGGGCTCGTCCAAAAAGAGGACCTGGGTGTCCTGGGCCAGGGTCATGGCCAGGTACACCCGCTGGCGCTCCCCGCCAGAGAGCTGGGAGAGCTCCTTGTCCCGAAGGGCGGTGGTGCCGGTTTTCTCCAGGGCCCAGGCGATCTTCTCCCGGTCGGCTTTTCCCAATTCCCGGCCAAAGCCCAGGTGGGGATACCGCCCGTGGGCCACCAGCTGCCCTGCCCGCAGGTTAGGCACGTCCCGGACCTGGGGCAGCAGGGATACCAGCCGGGCGAATTCCTTGCGCCCAAAGGAGCGCAGTTCCCGCCCCCCGTAGAGGATCTGCCCCGAGGCGGGGGCCAGCAGCCCGCAGGCCGCCCGCAAAAGGGTGGTCTTGCCGCAGCCGTTGGGGCCGATCAGGGCGGTGACCTGCCCCTGGGGGAAGGAGAGGCTCACGTCATGCAGCACAGGGCGGCCCGGATAGCCGGCGGTAAGGCGTCTCAGCTCAACCATGGCGGGCGCCTCCTTTCCCGGCGGGGCGCCGCCGCTGCCGGATGATCAGAAACAGGAAGAAGGGGCCCCCTAAAAAGCTCAGGAGGATCCCCACGGGGATCTCGTAGGGGGAGAAGAGCACCCGGCTGAGCAAATCGCACAGGGTGACAAAGCTGGCCCCCAAAAGGGCCGCTCCGGGCAGCAGCACCCGGTGGCGCCCCTCCCCGAAGAGCCTGCGGACAATGTGGGGGCACAAAAGCCCCACAAAGCTCACAAGGCCGGAAAAGCTCACCGCCGCCCCCGCCAGCACGCAGGCGATGAGGAGCAGCCCGAAGCGGGTGGCGTTTACCCGCAGGCCCAGGCTGTGGGCGGTCTCCTCCCCCAGGCAGAGCACGTCTGTGGGGCGGGCCAGCAGGAAGGCGAGGAAAAGGGCGGGCAGGATCATCATCCAGGCCGGGGAGATGTCCGAAAAGCCCACCCCGGAAAATCCCCCGATCAAAAAGGTGCTGCCGTTGTAGAGGGTGTCGGGGAAGAAGGTCTTCACCGTGTTGATCCCCGCGGTGAACACACTGGATACCGCCACCCCTGCCAGGATGATGGTGAGCTTTCCCGCCCCAGCCCCCGCCGCCACGGCGTAGACGATGAGGGTGGCGCACAGCGCCCCCAGGAAGGCCCCCACCGGGGCGGCCCCTGCCGAGCCCGGGACCAGGGCCAATGCCAAAAAGGTGGAAAACCCCGCCCCGGCGTTGACGCCGATCACGTTGGGGGAGGCCAAGGGGTTGGAGAGCACCGCCTGGATGAGCATTCCGCTGACCGCCAAAGCCGCCCCGCACAGAAGGCTGGCGCACACCCGGGGCAGCCGCACATGGAGCAAAATGCGGGCGTCCGGGGAGGCGGCCCGGCCGGCCAGCAGCTCCGAGAGGGCGGCGGGCAGGTCGATGGTCGTGGAGCCCGCTGCCGCCCCCAGGGCCGCGCTTACCAGCACCAGCAGCCCCAGTCCCAAGAGCCCCCAACCCGTCTTACCCTGCATGGAAGGCCTCCGGGTAGAGGATCTCCCCCAGGTACTGGTAGCTCTCCCCCCAGCGGTGGTTGGGCTTGTAGTGGAACAAGTCCTTGGGCAGCACGACGTACCGGCCCCCCTTTACGGCGGAGAGGCCGGACCAGGCGGGGTTCTCTTGGATGAGGCCGTTTAAGTAGTCCAGGGCTTTCTGCTCGTCCCCCATGGTGGTGACGAAGATGTAGTCCGGGTCCGCCTGGATGACCTCTTCCAGGCTCAAGTCCTCCAGCATGGAGGGGTGGTCGTCGGCGATGTTGTGAGCCCCCAAGTCCTGTAAAATGGCCCCGGCCAGCTCGTCGTCGGTCTTGGCCTTGATCCCTGTGGAGAAGGCCCGGATCAGCAGCACATGGGGCCGGGCGCCCGCCTGGGCGGCGGTGTCCCGGGCCTCCTCGATCTGCCCGCGGGGCTTTTCCACGTTTTCCTCATCCAGGTCCTCCCGGCCGGTGATCCGGCAGAACTCCCCCATCATAAAGGCGTAGTCCTCGAAGGTGTCCACCTGGAAGGTGGCGCAGCGGAGCCCGGCGTTTTCCAGCAGGGCCCGGATGTCCGCCTGGGCGGCGATGTCCTGGGCCAAAAGCACCAAATCCGGCTCCAGGGCGATGATCTCCTCGGCGTTGGGCTCCTTTACCGTGCCCACCACGGCAATGTCCTCGGGCAGGCCCAGGTCCCGGTCCTCCACCGCGTCCTGGGTGACGCCCACAAGCTCTCCCCCGGCCAGGAGCCAGGCCTCGGCAAAAGAGCCGTAGCAGGCCGCCACCCGGGGGCTTTCCGTGGCGAGGGTGAGCTGCTGCCCGGTGGAATCGGTGATGGCCACCTCCCCGGCGCTTTCCGGGGCGCTCCCTTGGGAGGAGCTGCCCCCCTGGGAGACGGCCTGGCTGGCGGACTCCGTGGTGGATGCGGCGGAGCAGCCGGCGAGCAGCAGGGAAAGCGTTAAGAAAAAGGGCAAAATCCGTTTCATAGCAAGTCCTTTCTGGGGTGGGGGAGTTAAAACAGCATGTCGTAGTTGACGGTTTGGCAGAAGAGCTTCCGGATCTCCTGGGGGTCTTGGGACTGGCCCATGGCCCACATCAGCTTGGTGACGGTGGACTCCAAGGTCATGTCGTAGGTTTCCAGCAGGCGGTAGCGCTCCTTCACGTGCTTTCCCACCTGGTAAACGGAGAGGTCGCTGCCCTCCTGGGGCACCTGGGTGGCCATGATGACGGTCTTCCCCGCCTGGATCAGTTTGTCCAGCTCCTCCAAATACACCTCGGGGATGCCCCCCATGCCGTAGCTTTCGATGCTAAGCCCGTCGCACAGCTGCCCGGCGGCGGGAAAAGCGGCGGGGTCCATGCCCGGGGTCAGCTTTAACAGGAACACCCGGGTGTTCAGCTTGCGGTAGAACACCGGCTCCCCCGGGCGCTCGTAGGCGATGGAGCGCTCCGCCCGGCGCTCGTGGACGCTGGCAAGGTCCGGGAAGTTCGGGCTGGTAAAGGCATTGTAGCTGTTTGTCCGCGACT
>CALWIE010000138.1 GCA_944380625.1 uncultured Clostridia bacterium | reverse complement strand
ATCGGGATGGGCACCAGCAACACCCCGCTGATCCGGATGCTGCTGCGCTCCGGGCTGAAGGTGACGGTGTGCGACCGCTCTCCCCGGGAGCGGGTGGAGGAGCAGGCCGCCGAGCTGGAGAGCCTGGGGGCCAGGCTGCAGCTGGGGGAGGACTACCTGAACAAGCTGCACCGCTTCGACCTGATCTTCCGCACCCCGGGACTGAATCCCAGCACCCCCGAGCTGCGCCAGGCGGTGGAGCGGGGGAGCCAGCTCACCTCCGAGATGGAGCTGTTCTTCCGCCTGTGCCCCTGTCCCATCATCGGGGTGACGGGAAGCGACGGCAAGTCCACCACCACCACCCTCATCGGGGAGTTTTTGAAGGAGGCGGGCTTCCACGTCTTTGTGGGGGGCAACATCGGCCGGCCCCTGCTGCCCGATGTGGCCAGCATGACCTCGGAGGACATGGCGGTGGTGGAGCTGTCCTCCTTTCAGCTGATGACCATGGACCAGAGTCCCCAGGTGGCTGTCTTTACCAATCTGTCCCCCAACCACCTGGACTACCACCACACCATGGAGGAGTACACCGCCGCCAAGGTGAACATTTTCAAGCACCAGGGGCCGGAGGACCGGGCCGTGTTCAACTATGACAACGACGTCACCCGGGCCCTGTCCGCCCAGGCGCCGGGGCAGGTCATGCTCTTCAGCCGCCGCCAGCGGCTGGAGGAGGGGGTCTACCTCCGGGACGAGACCATCTGGCTGACCAACGAGATGGGCAGCCGGGAGGTCCTCCCCCTGGAGCTGATCCGCCTCCCCGGGGCCCACAACATCGAAAACTATATGGCCGCCATCGCCGCCGTGGACGGCCTGGTGCCCGACAAGTGCGTCCGGGCGGTGGCCGGCCGCTTCACCGGGGTGGAGCACCGCATCGAGCTGGTGCGGGAGCTGGACGGGGTGCGCTGGTACAACGACTCCATCGGCACCAGCCCCACCCGGACCATGGCCTGCCTGGACTCCTTCCCCCAGAAGCTGATTCTGCTGGCCGGAGGCTATGACAAGGGTGTTCCCTTTACCCAGCTTGGTGTGGAGATTACCCGGAAGGTCAAGCTGCTGGTCCTCACCGGGGCCACCGCCCCGGCCATCCGCCGGGCGGTGGAGGAGGCTCCGGACTATTCCGGCCAGCCCCCCGTTGTGGAGACGGAAAATCTGGCCGCAGCGGTGGCCGCGGCCCGGCAGGCCGCCCAGCCGGGGGATGTGGTGGTGCTCTCTCCGGCCTGCGCCGCCTTTGACCAGTTCAAAAACTTTGCCGAGCGGGGCCGGGTGTTCAAGGACCTGGTGAACGCCCTGTAACGGGGGAGGAACGTTATGGATTATCAACAGACGCTGGCCCGCCTTTGCGCCCTGCCCGGACCCAGCGGCTTTGAGGGGCCGGTGGCCCAGGCGGCCGCGGAGCTGCTCCGCCCCTGGATGGATGAGGCGGCGGTGGACAGGATGGGCAATGTGGTGGGGGTGCGCCGCTGCGGAAAGGAGGGGGCCCCCCGCCTGCTGCTGGACGCCCACCTGGACGAGGTAGGCTTTCTGGTGACGGGCCATGAGGACGGCTTTCTCCGCTTCGCCCCTTTGGGCGGGGTGGACCCCCGGATGCTCCCCGACCGGGAGCTGACCATCCTCACCGACCCGCCCCGGCTGGGAGTGGTGGCCTGTCTGCCCCCCCACGTCCAGACGGCGGAGGAGATGGACAAGTCCCAGCCCATCCGGGAGCTGTGCATCGACGTGGGGCTGACCCAGGAGGAGGCCCGGCGCCTCATCCCCGTCGGCACCCCCGCAGTCTGCCGGGGGGGCTGCGCCCCCCTGGGGGAGAAGCTGCTCCAGGGCAAGGCGCTGGATGACCGGGCCTGCTTCGCCGTCCTGCTGGACACAGCGGAGCGGCTGCACGGGAAGGAGCTGGATGTGGATCTGTATATCCTGGGCTCCACCCAGGAGGAAACCCACTCCGTCGGGGCTATCACCGCCGCCTACGGCATTGTTCCCGACCTGTGCGCGGCGGTGGACGTGACCCACGGGGACAGCCCCGACGCCTCCAAGGACAAGACCTTTCAGCTGGGGGGCGGCCCGGTGATCGGGCTGGGGCCCAACTGCACCCGCTGGCTGTCCAAAAGGCTGGAGGAGAAGGCCGAGGCCCTGGGAATGGACGTCCAGCGGGAGGTGATGGCGGGCCACAGCGGCACCAACGGCTGGCCCCTCCAGGTCAGCCGGGAGGGGGTGGCCACCGCCGTCCTGTCCGTCCCCCTGCGGTACATGCATACCCCCATCGAGACGGTGTGCCGCACCGACCTGGAGGACACGGCCGCTCTGCTGGCCGCCTTTGTGGAGGGACTGGGAGAGGAGGCGGCCCATCATGCTTGAACTGTTGAAACCCCTGTGTGCCTTGAACGGCGTCTCGGGGGACGAGGACGCGGTCCGGGATTTTATCCGGGAGGAGGCCAAGCCCTATGCCGACAGCCTGCGCACCGACGCCCTGGGCAACCTGATCGTATTGAAAAAAGGGAAAAAGTCCGGCGGTCCCCGGCTGCTGCTGTGCGCCCATATGGACGAGGTGGGAGTCATCGTCACCCGGGCCACCGACGAGGGCTTTTTGAAGTTCGACTTTGTGGGCGGAGTGGACCGGCGGGTGGCCATCGGCAAGCCGGTGGTGCTGGGGCCTGAGAAGGTACCCGGCGTCATCGGGCTGAAGGCCATCCACCTGGTCAGCCGGGAGGAGGAGAAGAAGGTCCCCAAGACCGACGCCCTCTATCTGGACATCGGAGCAGCTGACAAGGAGGAAGCCTTGTCAAAGGTTCCACTAGGCACCTGCGGCTCCTTTGTGGGGCCGCCGGAGGAGCTGGGGGACGGCCTGCTGAAAGCCAAGGCCATCGACGACCGGGTGGGCTGCGCCGTCATGCTGGAGCTTCTGAAGGAGGACCTGCCCCTGGACGTGACCTTCGCCTTCACCGCCCAGGAGGAGGTGGGCACCCGGGGGGCCTTTGGGGCCGCCTTCTC
>CALWIE010000137.1 GCA_944380625.1 uncultured Clostridia bacterium | reverse complement strand
CAGGCCCCCAAGGCCCCCCGGCAGGAGGGCGCCTCCCCCGAGGGGGGTAAGCGCCGGCGCCCTGTGCGGTATAAATTGTTCAGCCTGGGGGCGGGCCTGGATATGCCCCTTCTCATCTTCATCTTGGTGCTGCTGTCCATTGGGCTGGTGATGCTCTTCTCCGCCAGCTATGCCTACTCCTACTACACCGAGGGGGGCGACAGCTACAAGTATATTTGGAACCAGGGCCGCTTTGCCGTGCTGGGCGTGGTGGCCATGCTGGTGATCTCCACCTTCGATTACCACCGCTTCCACCAGCTGGCCGTGGTGGTGTTCGGGGTGTCTGTGTTTTTCCTGCTGCTCATCCCCCTGTTCCGCGCCCTGGGCCTCCACCAGTTTGTCCCCAACCAGGGGGACGCCTACCGGTGGCTGCAGCTGGGGCCCATCAATTTCCAGCCTTCGGAGATCGCCAAGTTTGCCCTCATCGTGATGTTTGCCCACATGATCTCCCAAAACTCCGAGCGCATGGGCACCTTCCGCTACGGGGTGCTTCCCTTTGTGCTGGTCCTGGGTCTGATGGGCGGCCTGGTGGTCATTGAGAACCACCTGTCCGCCACCCTCATCCTCCTGATGCTGGGGGCGGTCCTCATGTTTGTGGGGGGCACCAGACTGCGCTGGTTCATCCTGGGGGCCGTCCTGGTGGCCGGCCTTCTGGCGGTGATGCTCCTGACCCGGGAAAACTACCAGATCGGCCGCATCCTGGGGTGGCTGAACCCCTTCGACCCCCCGGAGGGGGTGGACACCTGGCAGACCCGCCAGTCCCTGTACGCTATCGGCTCCGGAGGCCTTTTGGGGGTGGGCCTGGGCCAGTCCCGGCAGAAGTACCTGTGGCTCCCCGAGCCCCAGAACGACTTTATCTTCGCCATTGTCTGCGAGGAGCTGGGCCTGGTGGGGGCGCTGGTCATCATCATCCTCTTCGCCATGCTCATCTGGCGGGGGCTCTATGTGTCCGTCCACGCCAAGGACCGGTTTGGAATGCTTTTGGGCATCGGCATCACCTTCTTGGTGGGGATCCAGACGGTGCTGAATATCTGCGTGGTCACAAACACCATCCCCAACACAGGCATCAGCCTCCCCTTCTTCAGCTACGGGGGCACGGCCCTTTTGATGCTCCTGGGGGAGATGGGCGTCCTTTTGAACATCTCCCGCAGCTCCAACGTGGAGAAAACGTAAAAAGCCTATGAGCTCCCCGGGCCCAAGGCCTGGGGCAGGTTTTTAGAGATAAAACCCGGAAAGGGAGTGGTAGGAAAATGAAAGTCCTGTTCACGGGAGGCGGCACGGCGGGGCACATCAACCCGGCACTGGCGGCGGCAGGCTATTTGCTGAAAAAGGAGCCCGACGCCCAAATCCTCTATGTGGGCAACAAGGGGGGCATGGAAGAGCGCCTGGTGCCCCAGGCGGGGTATGAGATCAAAACCGTCCACATCTCCGGCTTCCAGCGGAAGCTCACCCCCAAAAACCTGTGGCGCAACGCCCAGACGGTGGTGCGGGTGTTCACCGCCACCGCCGAGGCCAAGAAGATCATCCAGGAGTTTTCCCCCGACGTGTGCGTGGGCACAGGGGGGTACGTGTGCGGGCCGGTGATCCGGGAGGCCGCCAAGCTGGGGATCCCCTGCGTGGTCCACGAGTCCAACGCCTATCCTGGCGTCACCATCCGGATGCTGGCGAAATCCGTCAAGACGGTGATGCTGGCGGTGCCCGACGCCAAGAAGTACTTCGACCCCTCGGTCAACTGCGTGGTCACCGGGAACCCGGTGCGGGGGGAGGTGCTTGCCGCCCAGCGGGAGGAGAGCCGCCGGGCCCTGGGCCTGGACGACCGGCCCCTGGTGCCCTCCTTTGGGGGCAGCCTGGGCGCTTCCGCCTTAAACCGGGCGGCGGCCTACATGCTGGCCCAGAGCGCCAAGGAGGGAAAATACCAGCACATCCACGGCTACGGCTCCCACGACGAGAAGTTCCTGGACGAGTGCCGGGAGTTCGGCCTGGACGTGGGGAAAAGCCCCCAGATCCGCCTGCTGGAGTACATTGACAACATGCCCCAGTGCCTGTCGGCGGCGGATCTGGTCATCAGCCGGGCGGGGGCCATGACCCTCACCGAGATCGAGGCCAAGGCCAAGGCCTCCATTTTGGTGCCCTCTCCCAACGTGGCGGAGAACCACCAGTTCCACAACGCCATGGCCCTGGTCCGCCGGGGCGCCGCGGAGATCATCGAGGAGAAGGACCTCTCCGGCGAGGCCCTCTGGGGGAAGGTCCAGGAGATCCTCTCCGACCCGGAGCGGCTGCGCTCCCTGGGGGAGAACGCCGGGAAGATGGAAGTCCTGGACGCCAACGAGCGGATCTACCGGGTCATCAAGGGGGCCGTCTCCGGCTGAGACCCCGCACCCGCGAAGCCTGCGCCTCATACTATGGCGTAAGCTGAAATGGGTGAGGTGTTCTCTATGATCGTCATTGACGGCCCCGCAGAGCTGGGCGGGGAAATCCGGGTGCAGGGGGCTAAAAACAGCATCCTGCCCCTGCTGGCGGCCTCGGTGCTGTGCCGGGGCCAGACGGTGCTTCACAACTGCCCCCGCCTTTCCGACGTGGACACGGCGGTGCGCATCCTGGAGCACTTGGGCTGCCGCTGCCGCTGGCAGGAAGACAGCCTGGTGGTGGAAAACAGCATGACCTGCTGCGAGATCCCCCCGGACCTGATGCGGGGCATGCGCTCCTCCATTGTGTTTTTGGGGGCCATTGTCTCCCGGTGCGGCGAGGCGCGGCTGTGCTTCCCCGGCGGGTGCGAGCTGGGCCCCCGGCCCATCGACCTGCACATCCAGGCCCTGGGGAAGCTGGGGGTGGAGATCCAGGAGTCCGGGGGGTATCTTCACTGCCGGGCCCCCAAAGGGATCCGGGGGGCCTATGTATCCCTCTCCTTTCCCAGCGTGGGGGCCACGGAAAACCTGATCCTGGCGGCGGTGTGCTCCCAGGGCACCACGGTGATCGCCAATGCCGCCCGGGAGCCGGAGATCGGTGATCTGGCCGCCTACTTGAACCGCTGCGGCGGGCGCATCTACGGCGCCGGGGAGAGCTGCGTGATCGTGGACGGGGTCAAAGAGCTCTA